>CACIML010000015.1 GCA_902587735.1 uncultured Pelagibacteraceae bacterium | reverse complement strand
ATATCCCACTTTTTAGGATTTTGTGTCCATGCACCTTCTAGTCCACTGCTAATAGTATCAACGCCTTTACCACTTTTATAATTACTATTCCAGCCAGTAGCTTGTTCTTGGATTTTTGAACCCTCTGGCTCAGGACCTTTGTGTGATTCTGGTGCAGCACCATGAGATTTTCCAAAAGTATGGCCTCCAGCTATTAAAGCAACTGTTTCATAGTCGTTCATTGCCATACGTCCAAAAGTTTCTCGAATATCGTGAGCAGCTAAAAGAGGGTCTGGATTTGCATCAGGGCCCTGTGGATTTACATAAATCAATCCCATATGAGATGCTCCTAATGGATTTTCAAGATCTCTTTTACCACTATAACGGTTAACACCAAGCCATTCCTTTTCAGATCCCCAATAAATATCTTCTTCAGGTTCCCAAATATCTTCTCTACCTCCACCAAATCCAAAAGTTTTAAAACCCATTGACTCTAGAGCCACATTTCCAACTAATATAAACAGGTCAGCCCATGAGATTTTTTTTCCATATTTTTTCTTAATGGGCCAAAGTAGTAATCTTGCTTTATCTAAATTTACATTATCTGGCCAACTATTTAATGGAGCAAAACGTTGGTTTCCAGTTCCAGCGCCACCTCGTCCGTCACCAGTTCTATATGTTCCTGCAGCATGCCACGCCAATCTAATAAAAAGTCCTCCATAGTGTCCATAGTCTGCAGGCCACCAATCTTGTGAATCTGTCATTAATTTATGTAAATCTTTTTTTAATTTTTTTAAGTTAAGTTTTTTGAATTCCTTTTTATAATTAAATTTTTTATCCATTGGATCAACCAGTGATGAATGTTGGCTCAAAATTTTAAGATTTAGGCTGTTAGGCCACCAATCTCTATTTGAAGTTCCTCTGCCAGTAGGATGCTTAGATGGTGTACCTGCACCCGTAAATGGACACTTTGATTGCTCTTTGATTAATTCACTGCTCATAAATCATAATTTATAATGATTCTAATGTAGTGTCAAGATGACAGAATTGTCCTAGTACGATTTTAATTATCGTTTGTAATTCTAACTAAAACTTCTATAGACTTAATTTTTTTTCCAGGTAAAATTTTTTTTATTTTTATTTTTCCTACATCATTATCATTTAAGTCTATTAGTTTTTTTTTATTTTCGTCAAAAAAATGATGATGATCTGAAGTATTTGTATCAAAATAGGTTTTGTCACTATTTATTGAAATTTCTTTTAAATAACCTTTCCCTGTAAAAGCATGAATTGTATTGTAAATAGTGGCTAAAGAAATTTTTTTACTAGATACATTTTCTAAATTATTTTTTAAGTCACTTATTGAAAAATGAAAAGTATCTTTTCTATCAAATAATAACTTACAAATTTCAATACGTTGTTTGGTTGGTCTCAATCCTGAAGATCTCAATTTTTCAATAAATACGTGTTTATTACTCATTTTTTTGACAAATTTATAACTATTTTAAACAATTTGTATATTATAAAATTATTCTAAATAAAGTAATAAATATTTGAATTTATGAAGAAAAAATCATCATACATATATAAAGAACTCATAGATTGTGGAAATGGTAAACTTTTTGGGCCAGGTAATGCAAAATTACCGCTTCCTCCTATGCTTATGTTTGATAGAATAACCGAAATTAACAATGACCAAGGTGCATTTAAAAAAGGGTTAATAAAAGCTGAATTGGATATTAAAGATGACCATTGGTTTTTTGAGTGCCACTTTAATAAAGATCCTGTTATGCCAGGATGTTTAGGCTTAGATGCAATGTGGCAATTAGTAGGATTTTATCTTGGCTGGCTGGGTAAACCTGGCAAAGGAAGAGCTTTGGGAGTGAATGCTGTAAAATTTACTGGAGAAGTACTAAAAAATATTAAAAAGGCTACTTACGAAATAGATATGAAAAGAATTCTTATAAAGGAAGGTACTACAGTAGGATTGGCAAATGGTATACTTAAAGCAGATGGGGAAAAAATATATTCAGCTGAAAACTTAAAAGTAGGATTATTTAAAAAATGAAAAGAGTTGTTGTAACAGGTATTGGTATTGTTTCTTGCTTGGGTAACAATCAAGACGAAGTTTATCAATCTTTACTAAATTCAAAATCTGGAATTTCATTTTCTGAAGAATACAAAGAATATAATTTAAAAAGTAACATCCATGGTAAGCCAAATATTAAAATTGAAGACCACGTTGATAGAAAGTTTATAAGATTTATGGGTCCTGGCTCTGCATATAATTACATTTCTATGGTAGAAGCTGTTAAAGATTCTGAGTTAGAAGAAAAAGATGTTAGCAACATTTCAACTGGTATGATCATGGGTTCTGGTGGACCTTCAATTGAAAATGTAATTTTAGCTGCTGACAAAACACGAGATAAAAGTCCAAAAAGAATGGGACCATTTGTAGTCCCAAGAACTATGTCAAGCACTGCATCTGCAACGCTAGCAGTCCCTTTTAAGATAAAAGGAGTTAATTACACTATTAGCTCAGCATGCGCTACTAGTGGACACTGTATTGGAAATGCTATGGAACTAATACAACTAGGAAAACAAAAAGTAATTTTTGCTGGTGGTAGCGATGAAGTTCACTTTGCATTAACAGCTATGTTTGATGCAATGACAGCTTTATCTTCAAAATATAATGACACGCCAGAAAAAGCTTCTAGACCTTATGACAAAACAAGAGACGGCTTTGTAATATCAGGAGGTGGAGGAGTTTTAGTTTTAGAAGAATATGAACATGCGAAAGCAAGAGGAGCAAAAATTTACGCAGAATTAACTGGTTATGGAGCCACTTCAGATGGTTACGATATGGTTGCGCCTTCTGGAGAAGGAGCTGTAAGATGTATGCAAATGGCTTTAAGCACAAGTAAAAATAAGATTGATTATATAAATACCCATGGAACTTCAACACCAGTAGGTGATATTACAGAGCTTAAAGCGCTTGGTGAAGTATTTAAAGATAATGTACCTAAAATAAGTTCTACAAAATCACTTTCTGGTCACTCTTTAGGAGCTACATCTGCACATGAAGCTATCTACAGTCTAATAATGATGAAAAATAACTTTATTTCTGCTTCAGTAAATATAACGGATATGGATGACGAAGCAAAAAAATACCCAATAGTAACAAAGGTTGAAAAAGATGTTACTTTAAATTCAATAATGTCTAACAGTTTTGGCTTTGGTGGTACTAATGCAACTTTAGTATTCGAGAAAGTTTAATATATGAATTTAATGAAAGACAAAAAAGGATTAATAATGGGAGTAGCAAATGAACGTTCAATTGCCTGGGGTATATCTCAAAAATTAGCTGAAGCTGGTGCAGAATTAGCATTTACTTATCTTGGAGATGCATTAAAGAAAAGAGTTATTCCTCTAGCAGAGAAACTAAATTCAAATATAACATTTAGTTGTGATGTTGAAAAAAAAGAAGAAGTAACAAAACTTTTCGAAAATATAAAATCAAAATGGAATCAAATTGATTTTGTTGTTCATGCAGTTGCCTTTTCAGATAAATCTGAGTTATCGGGAGAATATTTAAATACTACAAGAGAAAATTTCTTGAGAAGTATGTTAATTTCATGCTTTTCATTTACAGAGGTTGCAAAAGAAGCTTCTAAAATAATGAATAAAGGTGGAAGCATGTTAACTTTAACTTATGAGTCTAACAAAGCTATTCCAAATTATAATGTAATGGGGGTCTGTAAATCCGCTCTAGAATCAAGTGTAAAGTATCTTGCAAGAGATTTGGGTAAAAAAGGTATAAGAGTTAATGCGATTAGTGCAGGACCAATTAAAACTCTTGCAGCTTCAGCTATTGGAGATGCTAAATTTCTTTATAAATGGAATGAAGACCATTCATTTTTAAAAAGAAACGTAGATATCCATGATGTTGGAAATTCAGCTTTGTATTTATTGAGCGATCTTGGAGGTGGAGTTACCGGCGAAATACATTATGTAGATGCTGGGTACAATAAAGTTGGAATGCCAGACCCTAAAAATATATCATAAAATTAGTACATAAATATTATGTCAAAAAGATATAGTGGTAAATCATTCAAAGACTCAAGTGTTATGAAAAAACCTAAACTTTCTTTGAAAGAAAAAAGAAAGCTAAAAAAAGAAAAGAAGAAGAATTAATAATAGTACAATCGCAGTGCAATCAGATTATTTGCAATAAAATTTAGAAATATGAATAAATGATGTCAGCAAAAATATAAATACCATAAAATAAAGTAAATATATTTAATGAAGTATAATATATTTTATCATTCATTTTTTTAAAAAATTTTTGCGATAATATAAAAATTATTATTGGCAGCCAAATAAAATTTAAATAATCAAAATTAATTTGTTTAAAAAATACGTTTATTAATAATAATTGAAATAAAGCAAATATAAAATATCCACTAGAAATATTATATCGAATTACATTCTTATCACTATGAACATTTGTTGAAATTATAGTTAATAAAGATCCTCCCAAATTTGTTAATCCATGAAATAATCCTAAAAATTTAAGTGAAAAATTTGTATTTTTTATTTTAATTTTTTTATTCTTTAAATTTCTAATATTTAAAACTGAGAAAACTATTAAAAAAATAGATACTATTAGAACAAAATTTATTTTATGTTGAATGTATTCAACAATAATTAATCCTAAAATTAAAAAAGGTATACTATGTATTAAAATTTTTTTACCAAATTTGAAATTTTTTTTTTTATTTACAAATATTTGAAGGAAACTTATTACAATTGAATAAGGCAATAATATATTTAAAACCTCAAAAAAATCATATCCGATTAATAAAAATGTAGGAGTTCCTAATAATAATAACCCAACTCCAAAAACAGATTGAAATATACAAAATAAAGTAATTAAAATAATTTCTACTAAATTCATATACTTAAATTTATTTTGTAAACTAAAAATTTGAAAAAGTTCATTAATTAAAGGTGTGTTCTATTGCCAGGCATCTTTAAAAAGAAAAATTTAAATAGTTACCATTATTAAATTATTAAAAAAAATTAGGATAATTGTAAGACTTGGCTAAATTAAGCTACAGCTTGTTTAATAGATAATTTTACTTTTCCTCTATCAAATCCAATTACTTTAACCGTAACTTCATCACCTTCTTTAACAACGTCTGTAACTTTAGCTACTCTTTTAGGAGCAAGTTCTGATATGTGAACAAGTCCATCTTGTTTGCCTAAAAAATTAACAAAAGCTCCAAAATCCATAATTTTAATTACTTTTCCTTTATAAACTTTATTCATTTCAGGTTTCGCAATAATATCTTTAATCATATTCATTGCTTTAACTCTAGATTCCTCGTCAGGTGCTGCTACAGTCACTTCTCCTGTATCTTTTACGTCTACTTTAGCGCCTGATAGTTCAACAATCTCTCTGATTGTTGCACCACCTTTCCCTATTACAGCCGCTATATCTTTTTTATCAACCATAACAGTTTCAATTTTTGGAGTGTATTTAGAAACTGCTTTTCTTGATCCAGTTAAAGCTTTTGCCATCTCATCTAAAATATGAATTCTACCATCTTTAGCTTGAGATAATGCTTGTTCCATAATTTCAAAAGTTATTCCTGTTATTTTGATATCCATTTGTAAAGAAGTAATACCATCTTTTGTTCCAGCAACTTTAAAATCCATATCTCCCAAATGATCTTCATCACCTAAAATATCTGTTAGTACTGAAAAATCTTTTCCTTCTTTAATTAATCCCATAGCTATTCCAGCTACAGATTCTTTCATTGGAACTCCTGCATCCATTAGTGCTAAAGAAGATCCACAAACTGTTGCCATTGAAGATGATCCGTTTGATTCAGTAATTTCAGAAACAATTCTGTAAGTATAAGGAAATTTTTCCTGTTGTGGCAAAGATGACTTAAGTGCTCTCCATGCCAATTTTCCATGACCAATCTCCCTTCTTCCTGTTCCGATTCTTCCAATTTCTCCAACTGAAAAAGGTGGAAAATTATAATGGAGCATAAATCTATTACGTTTTAACCCATCAAGACTTTCTACTCTTTGTTCATCTTCTGAAGTGCCAAGTGTTAAAGTAACTAAGGCTTGTGTTTCACCTCTAGTAAATAAAGCAGAACCATGTGTTCTTGGAAGAACTCCTACTTCACAACTAATTTGCCTTACATCTGTTAAAGAACGACCATCAATTCTCGATTTATTTTTCAAAATATCTGTTCTAACAATTTTCTTTTCAAGTTTTTTTAAAATCATTAAAATATCTAAATCTGTATAAGTCTCATCTTTTTCAAACATTTCTTTACATTTTGTAGTAATTTCATCAATTAAATTAGATCTTTTTTGCTTATCTCTAATAGTAAATGCTTCTGTTAAGCCTTTTGTAAATTCTTTTGATATTTTTTTTTCTAAATCAGATAAATCTTTTTTTTCAACTATCCATTTTTCTTTTCCGCAATCTTTTACTAACTTTTCAATTGCATCAACCACAGGAACAAATTTTTCATGACCAAATTTAACAGCATCTAACATTACTTTCTCTGATAAACCTGAAGCTTCAGATTCTACCATAAGAACTGCATCTTTGGTTCCAGCAACTACTAAATCTAACTTCGATTTTTCAATTTCTTCTTTTGATGGGTTTAAAACATATTTATCATTTATATATCCAACTCTTGATGCTCCAACTGGTCCTTGAAAAGGCATGCCTGATATTGCTAAAGCTGCCGAACTTGCAATAATCGCCAATATGTCTGGCTCATTCAATCCATCATAAGAAAGCACTGTTGGTAAAACTTGTACCTCATTTCTAAATTCTTCTGGAAATAATGGTCTTATAGGCCTGTCTATTAATCTTGAAATTAATGTTTCAGCCTCTGTTGGTCTTGCTTCTCTTTTAAAATATCCTCCAGGAATTTTTCCTGCTGCATAATATTTTTCTTGATAACTTACCTGTAATGGAAAATAATCTACTTCCGGATTAACTTTTTTTGCTCCAACTGCGGTCGCTATTACCACCGTCTCTCCACAGGTTGCTATAATTGCACCATCTGCTTGTCGTGCTATTTTTCCTGTTTCTAAAATTATTTTTTTTCCTTCAATTTCTATTTCTTGTTTTGATACTTTAAACATTTATTTCCTTAAATTTAATTTGGTTAATACATTTTTATATGAATCTATCTTGTTTCTTTTTAAATAATTCAACAATTTTTTTCTTCTATTCACTGCTTTTAACAATCCAACTGAAGAATGTTTATCTTTTTGAAATTGTTTGATGTGTTTTGAAAGATTTTCAATTTTTTCTGTGAGCAATGCTATCTGGATTTCTGAAGATCCAGTATCTTTTTCATGCGTTGCTAATTCTTTTGCTTTTTTTGTCATATTATATTTTTTCCTATTTATTTGTTTGTTTTATCAAATTTTCTATTTTTTCTGCATACTCAAATGAATCATCTTTAGTAAAAATTAATTTTGGTAAAAACTTCATAAAAATTTTCTTAGATAGTGTTTTTCTAACTAAAAATGAGTACTCTTTTAATTTATTAATTTTTTCTTCAGCATCTTCTCCTCCCAATGGAAGAACATATGCTTTTGCAATTTTAAGATCTGGGCTCATTTTCACTTCAGTCACTGTAATACTATTTGTTTCTAAATTAGGCACTTTAGCTTCATTTCTAACAAAAATCATTCCTAATGATTGTTTTATCATCTCGCCAACGCGTAATTGTCTTTGGGTGACTGGTTTTCCTAGTTTATTTCTCATTATATCATTCTTTCAGTTGTGATGGAGTTAAATGCCTCTATTATGTCTTTTTTTTGATAATCATTAAAGTCTTTTAATATTATTCCACACTCTTGTCCGGCTGCTACTTGCTTAACTTGATTTTTTTCCCTGTAAATACTGGCTATTTTACCTGTATAGATAATGGCACCATCTCTTATCAATCTTGCATTGGATGTACTTAAAACTTCACCATTAGTTACTTTAGAACCAGCAACTTTTCCAGCTTTGGATACTTTGAATATCTCTAGTATTTCGGCTGATCCTAATACTTGTTCACTTATATTCGGCGCTAATAATCCAGACATTCTTTTTTTAATGAATTCCAAAACTTCATAAATGATATTGTATGAAGAAATTATAATTTTTTCTTTTTCAGCTAGTTGCTTTGCTTCTTTTGTTGGTTTAACATTAAATGCAACTAAAACAGCATTAGATGCTTTTGCTAAAGTAATATCTGTTTCTGTCACCATTCCAATGTCAGACAGGATAATGTTAGGTTTAACTTCTTCATGTTTTATTTGAGAGATTGCTCCCTTTATAGCTTCTGATGAGCCATGTACATCAGATTTTACAATTATATTAAGTTCCTCTGAAATTGTATCTTTAAAAGCTGACTCTTGAGTTGCAAATGTTAGAGGATTTTTACCATCTTGAGTTTCTTGAACTCTTGCTTCAGCGAGTGATTTAGTTTCTTTTTCAGTTTCCAAAACTAAAAAATCATCTCCAGCTTTAGCTGCTCCATTAATTCCAATTATTTCAACTGGTGAAGCTGGTGAGGCTTCATTAACATTTTTTCCCTTATCATTTATCAATGCTCTAACTTTTCCCCATTTTAAACCACTTACAAAGTAATCACCTTTTTTTAATGTTCCAGAGGTAATAATAACTGTTGCAACCGGACCTCTTCCTATATCAATTTTTGATTCTAAAACTATACCTGTTGCTTTTGACTCAAAATCAGTTTTTAAATCTAAAATTTCAGCTTGCAAAACTATAGACTCAACAAGTTTATCTAAATTCTTTTTTGTCTTAGTGGATATCTCAATCATCAAAGTATCACCGGACAGCTCTTCCGCAATTAATTCATGTTCTAATAATTGGTTTTTAATTTTTTGTGGGTCCGCTTCTGGCAAATCACATTTATTAATAGCCACAACTATTGGTACTTTTGCAGCCTTAGCATGTTTTATAGATTCTATTGTTTGTGGTTTAACACCATCATCTGCAGCGACTACTAATACAACTACATCAGTTAATTTTGAACCTCTAGCTCTCATCTCAGTAAATGCAGCATGGCCTGGAGTATCAATAAATGTCAATTTATTTGAATTATGTTCTATTTGATAAGCTCCTATGTGTTGAGTAATTCCACCAAATTCACCTGATACAACATTTGTACTTCTTAGGACATCCAATACTGATGTTTTGCCATGATCTACATGACCCATCACTGTGACAATTGGAGGTCTATTTTTTAAGTTTTCAGATCTAGAATCTTTAATTTTTTGAATTATTTCCTCTGCTTTACTTTCTCTTATTGGATGGTGACCAAACTCTTTAACCAAATATTCGGCAGTATCAGCTGCAAGACTCTGATTAATTGTTACTGTAACACCCATTCCAAGTAGGTGTTTAATTAAACTACTAGATTGTTCTGCCATTCTATTTGCTAAATCCCTAACTGTTATTGACTCAGGAATATTTACATTTCTTTTTACAGGTTTAAAATTTTCTTGAATATCTTTTTTATTAATGTCTCTATTTTCTTTTTGTTTTGCTCTCTTAAGAGAAGCTAAACTTCTTGATCGTGTTTCAATTTCATCATTTAAAGCTCTAGAAATTGTAAGTTTTAATTCTCTCTTTTTTGATCCTAATTTTGCTTTTGGATCTTTAGTTGATAATTCACCTTTAACTCTTCTAGTAGCTCTTTGTTCAGCAAGTTTACGTTTTTCAAAATTATTATTAATTGGAGCCTGAGGTTTAGAAAATCCTGTAGGTTTTGAAGGAAAAAAAGATTTCTTTTGTTGTTTGTGACTTTGGTCAGAGAATCTATTAAATGAGCTTTTTCCACCTAACCTACTTGTTTTTTTTTCAATAACTACTGTATTTTTACTTTGAGTTTTAGCTAATTCTATATTTTCAATAGATTTTTTTGCAATTCCAGAAAGCGTTAATTTTGTTTTTTTGTTTGTCATATTTCATCACTCAATCTTTATAAATTTTATTTCTTGCTGACATAATCAACTCATCTGATTCATTTTTTGATAAAGCAAATTCTTCTAAATAACCATTAATTTTAACTCTCTCACCTTTAACTATGTCATAACCGCCAGTTAATTCATCGGATGCGAGATCTGCAAAATCTGCCAGTGTTAAAATTTTTTGTTCGCCAAGTGTAACAAGCATACCTGGAGTTAATCCTTTATGATTTATCAATTCATTGTCCAATCCTAAATCTTTAATCCTATTTGAAATTTCTTCTTGATCTTTTTGATAAAATTCTTTTGCTCTTTCAATTAATGCTTTAGCTGTTTCTTCTTCAATTCCTTCAATTTTTGTTAAAGCTTCTGGTAAGCTATCTTTAATATCATCTATTGATGAAAAACCTTCTGCAACAAGCAATTGACCTAATGTTTCATCTAATTCTAAATTTTTTACAAAATTCTCAGTCTTCTCTTTAAATTCTACCTGTCTTCTTTCAGAGTCCTCTTGATCAGTCATTATATTAATTTCATAATTCATTAGTTTAGTTGCTAACCTAACATTTTGGCCTCTTCTACCAATTGCTTTACTTAAATTTTCTTCAGTTAAAATTACATCTAATTTTTTTGAAATAGTATCAACATTCACTCTTTGCACTTCAGCAGGAGATAATGCATTTGAAACTACAATAGCTGGGTCCTCTGACCAATTAACAATGTCAATTTTTTCTCCTTGTAATTCATTAACTACTGCTTGAACTCTTGATCCTCTCATTCCTACACATGCACCAACAGGATCTAAAGATGTATCTATTGCCTTAACACAAATTTTTGCTCTACTTCCAGGATCTCGTGCAGAAGACTTAATTTCAATCAGTCCATCATAAATTTCTGGAACTTCTTGGATAAATAATTTTTCCATAAACTTAGGATGAGCTCTAGATAAAAATATTTGCTGTCCTCTACTTTCTCTTCTAACATCACAACAATAAGCTTTTATTCGATCTCCCGCTTTTATATTTTCCCTTGGTATCATTTCATTTTTTTGAATTATTGCTTCAGCTTTTCCAAGATCAACAATCACATTTCCAAATTCTAAACGTTTTACAATTCCACTTAAAATTGTTTCTCTCTTATCTATAAAATCATTATACTGTCTTTCCCTTTCGGCTTCTCTAACGTTAAAACTAATTACTTGTTTAGCTGTTTGTGCAGCAATTCTTCCAAAATCAAATGAGGGTAATGTTTGTAAAATTTCATCTCCAATTTTTTTAGTTTTATTTTCTTTACTTAAAGTTATTGCATTTTGAAGGCTTATTTCTGTATTTATATTTTCTGGTTTTTCAACAATGATCAGTTTTCTAAAAATTCCTATATCTCCATTATCTCTATTAATTAAAACCTTAATTTCATTATCTTGACCAAATTTTGACTTAGCAGCTTTTGCAATACCTGTTTCCATAGAGTTTATGATAAGTTCTTTATCTATAGATTTTTCTAAAGCTACAGCCTCAGCTATTCTTAATAGTTCTAATTTATCTGCTCTTTTATTTAACATAGTTTTGTTGCCTCCAAAAAAAAATGGGCCGAGGCCCATTTTGAAATTTCAACAATGTACCGTGAATATATTTATTTTTTTCTAATTTTCAACTTATTACTTACAAAAAACGTTCTTTTTATCAATTTTTTCCCAAGAAAAAGATCCATCTGATTCAGAATTCCTTCCAAAATGTCCATAAGCTGCTGTTTTTTGATATATTGGTTTATTTAAACCTAACATTTCTCTTATTCCTCTTGGGCTTAAATCAAAATTCTCATTAATCAATTTTTCCACATGTTTATTTTTTTCTTCATTATTATCAAAAAGATCAACATAAATAGAAAGAGGTTTAGACACACCAATCGCATAGGCAAGTTGAATCAGACATTTGTCAGCAATTTTTGAAGCCACAACATTTTTGGCAAGATATCTTGCAGCATAAGCAGCTGATCTATCAACTTTAGTTGGATCTTTTCCAGAAAAAGCTCCACCACCATGAGGTGCGGCACCTCCATATGTATCAACAATAATTTTTCTTCCTGTTAAACCACTATCTCCATCTGGTCCTCCTATAACAAAATTCCCAGTTGGGTTAACATAAATTTCGGTTTCATCTAAACCATTTATAAGACTTTTGGGAATAGATTTTTCAATATAAGGTTTAACAAGATCTCTAACTTGAGATTGATTAACATCTGCTGAATGTTGAGTTGATATAACAACAGATTTAACTGATGATGGCTTCCCATCCTTATATTGAATTGTAATTTGACTTTTAGAATCTGGTTCAATATTTTTTAGTTTTCCTGACTTTCTATCCTCTGCCATAAGTCTTAAGATTTTGTGTGAATAATGAATTGGTGCTGGCATTAAAACATCTGTTTCATTGCAAGCGTAACCAAACATAATTCCTTGATCTCCAGCTCCTTCATCTTTATTTCCAGAGGAGTCTACTCCCATAGCAATATCTGAAGATTGTGAATGAAGATGACTTTCTATTTGAGTTGCTTCTTTCCAGGTAAAACCTTTTTGATCATAACCAATGTCTTTAATACATTCTCTTACCTTTGAAATTAAATCATCTCTATTAATGTTTGGTCCTCGTGTTTCACCTGCTAAAACAACTTTGTTTGTAGTCGTTAATGTTTCGCATGCCACTCTTGATTGTGGTTCTGAACTTAAATAAGTATCAACAACCATATCTGAAATTCTATCACAAACTTTATCTGGATGTCCTTCGGAAACAGATTCACTAGTAAACAAATAATCTTTCTTCATTTATTCTCCCATCTTTTGATTAAAAAAATTGTAACAACATAAAATAATAATATATAAAAAAATATCTTGTTACCAAATTTTGAAAAAAGAGTCTCATTAAATTTTTTATAATTATTTATTTCAATTACTCCCTTTTTAGTTGACTCAAGCTTAGAAATTACAATCCCATTAATGTCAATATATGCTGAAATACCATTATTTGTTGATCTAATTATATTTTTTCCTTCTTCTATAGCTCTAAAAATAGTGTGTGAAAAATGTTGATGCGGGCCTATAGATTCTCCAAACCAACCATCTTCAGAAATATTAATAATAAAATCAGCCTCATTTGATAATAAGCTAACTTTACCAGAATAAATTATTTCATAACAAATTAATGGAATAAAATTTAAATTTTTAAAACCAAAAGATATAGATTTTCTATCATTACCAGGACTAAATGATTGATAACCATAACTAATTTTTTTTAATCCAAATTTTTTAAAAAAATCTTCAAAAGGTAAGAATTCACCAAAAGGAACTAGCTTAATTTTATTATATTCACTTATTAAATTTAATTTATTATCTAAAACAACCATTGAATTATATACTTTGGAAGAATTTTCTATTTTTTTTTGAGTATTTATTCCCATTATAATTTTATGTTTTTCTGAATACGATTTTAGAAATATTTTTTTAAAACTTCTTAATTTATCAAGATTAACCCCTGCCAAAGCAGCTTCAGGAAAAACAAAAATAGTATTCTGTAATGCGTTAGGATTGCTGAGCTCAATTAATTCTTTAATTATAATAGCTTCATTATCTGGCTGAAAAAATCTATCAATAGATATTTTTGGAGAAATTATCTTTATTTTAAAGTCTTTGAGTTCTGTATACAGCTTTTCATTTTTTTTTATTTTTAAATGTCCATAAAAACCATTGCAAATTAATATAAAAAGTAAAAATAAAAGTAAAAATATTTTTAATTTTATTTCTTTTTTAGAAAAAAGTAAAAAAGGTAATGAAAATATAGTTATTGATATTAAATTAAAAGAATAGGTTCCAATTAACGAGAGTACTTGTATAGAATTTAAATAGTTTACCCAACTATAGGCAATCATATTCCAAGGGAAACCTCCTAAAATAAAACCTCTAATATATTCAATTACAGAAAAAATTATTGCAAAAATTAAAACTGTTGAAAAATTTTTTTCTAAATTAAAAAATGAACAAATTAAAGTACCAAAGCCATAAAAAATTCCCAAAAATAATGGAATAAGAATTAATGCAAAAGGAATCAAAGGTTTAAATATCTCTTCAAATGTAAGAGAATGAGTTATCCAATAAAGATTTGAAATAAAATAACCAAAACCAAATAACCATCCTATTTTGAACGAAATCCATTTTGATTTCTTAAAATTATAAATAAGAAAAAATAATAAAAATGGAAATGTTATAAAATTTATTATTAAAAAACTATAAGGTGGTAAACTAAATGAGGTAAATACACCTAAAAAAAAAGGTATTACATATATCAAAAGCTTATGAGTTAATATTGATTTCAATTTTTATTGTAAAAATAGTTTAATATTAAATTTTCTTTTTTACTCATTTTTTTAAAATTTCTTAATTTATTATGATCATATCCAAGTATATGCAAATATCCATGTATCCACATTTTATCGAATTCTAAAAAAAAACTTGACTTAATTGATCTCTTATTAACAATTTCATAACTTATGGCTATATCACCTAAATATGAATTTTTATTAAATTTATAATTGAATGGAAATGAAAGAACATCTGTTGTTTTATTTTTTTTTCTAAATTGATTATTTAGACTTCTCATTTTTTTATTGTTTGTAAGAAAGATAGTAAATTCATGTATTTTATTTTTAAAAGGACTTAATTTAGAAAGTAAATTTAATCTTTTTTTAATATAAATATTTGGTTTTTTTATTTTTTTCCCCCAGATAGGAGTATCTAAAACTACATTGGCTTTAATCATTACTTTGATCTGAATAAGCCTTAACTATCTTCGATACTAAAGGATGTCTGACTACATCAGTATGATCAAAGTCAACAACAGAAATTTCTTTCATATGACCTAATAGTTTCTTTGCTCGATTAAGTCCTGATAGAGATTTATTTGGCAAATCAATTTGGGAAGGATCTCCATTAATAACAATTTTTGAATTTTCCCCAATTCTAGTTAAAAACATTTTTATTTGAGTGTCTGTTGCATTTTGAGCTTCATCTAAAATTGCAAAAGAATTCTTTAGTGTTCTTCCTCTCATAAAAGCAAGAGGTGCAATTTCAATATCACCTATTTCAATTCTTTTTTGTATTTTTTCAAAATCTAAGAGGTCGTAAAGAGAATCGTATAATGGTCTAAGATATGGGTCAACTTTTTCACGCATATCACCGGGTAAAAATCCCAATCTTTCTCCTGCTTCAACAGCTGGTCTTGATAATATTATTTTTTCAATTTTTTTATCAAGTAACATTGTTAAAGCAACTGCAACTGCCAAAAACGTTTTTCCAGTACCAGCTGGGCCTGTTGATATTATTATTTCACTTTCTTTAAGTGATCTTACATATTTTTTTTGTTTTTCTGATCTTGGAATTACAGATTTCTTTGGGGTCTTAATAATATATTCAATATTTTTTCCAGAATTATTTATTTTTTGATCAATCATAAATTTATTTACAGATGAAATTATATCCTTTTTTTCAATAGTTCCATTAATAATGAACTGTTCTGCCAAAAATCTAATTGCATTTTTAATTAATTCATTTTTTTTTTGATCACTTTTAATTAAAATAGAATTTCCTCTTGAAGATATGTTTGCTTTAGTTATTTTTTCTAATTCTCTTAAATTGTCATTAAATTCCCCAGTAACACCCAATAAAAGGTCATTATTTTGAAAAATAACACTCAAAGTTTCATTATCAGAATAAACAAATTTTAAATTAGAAACTAGTTTTTTTGGAGAAATTTTACTCAAATTATGCAGCTTTCATATCTTTATTATTTTCTATTTTTCCAAATAAACTATTTTGATTAGTATTTTCTATTTTAACTTTAATAATTTTTCCAATATTATTTTCATTACCCGTAAATATTACAGAATTATTAAATTCATTTCTGCCAAACAATTTAAACTGATTTTGCATTCTGTTTTCTACTAATACTTCCACTGAATTACCTTCAAAAGATCTATTTTTTTTTATTTGATAATTAAATAAGTTTTTTTGAATTTCATTTAATCTTTCTTTAGATATTTCGTTGTCTATTAATTTTAATTCAGCTGCTTTGGTTCCTGGACGAGGGCTAAATATAAATGAATAAGAATTTATAAATTTAATTTTTTTAACTAAATTTAATGTATCATTAAAATCATCATTTGTTTCACCCGGATAAGAAATAATAAAATCACTTGAAAATTCTATTTTAGGATTTATTTTTTTAAGTCTTTCATAAATATTTAGATAGTCTTCAACTGTATGCTTTCTATTCATAAGTTTTAATATTTTGTTTGAGCCACTTTGAATAGGTAAGTGAACAAAAGGCATTAATTTTTTATTATTAGAATAACAGTCAATTAAATCATCTGTCATATCTCTTGGATGTGAAGTGGTATATCTTATTCTCTTAAGCTCTGAATATTTTTCAAGTTCATTAATTAAATTAGAAATTCTGTATTCTTTTGAATTTTCAAAATATGAATATGCATTAACATTTTGGCCTAATAGGGTAATTTCCTTGGCACCATTCTTAATTAAAATTTCAGCTTCATTTAATATTTTTTTTAATGGTCTAGAATATTCAGGCCCTCTGGTAAATGGTACTACACAAAAGTGACAAAATTTGTCACAACCTTCTTGAATAGTCAAAAAAGCAGAAACTTTATTACCTTTATTTTTTATTTTGTCAAAATATTCAAATTTAGAAATTGTATCAAATTCTGTTTCTTCATTTTTAGGATTTGTTGCGGATTTTTTTAATAACTCATTAATTTTATGATAAGACTGAGGTCCGATTACAATATCAATGTAAGGTTCTCTTTTTAACATTTCTTGATTTTCTGCTTGCGCTACACAACCCGCAACAATCATAATTGGTTTTTTTTTTCTTCTATAAATTTTTTTTACTCTCCCAATTTCATGATAAACTTTTTCTTTTGCTTTATCTCTTATATGGCAGGTATTTAAAACATAACAATCTGCATTTTTTTGATCATCAGTTTTTTTAAAACCAATTTTTTTGACTGAATCATATATACGATCAGAATCGTATTCATTCATTTGACAACCAAATGTTTTAATAAATATATTTTTTTCCATTAATTAAGATTTTTTCTTAACTCCATATAATTCTAGCTTATGATCTACTAAATCATATCCATATTTTTCAGCTACTTTTTTTTGAAGTTTCTCTATTTCTTCATCAACAAATTCAATAATTTCTCCGGACTTCACATCTATTAAATGATCATGATGACTTTCGTTCAACTCTTCATAACGTGCTTTACCACCTTTAAATTCATGTTTAGTTAATATTCCAGATTCTTCAAATAATTTTACGGTCCTATAAACTGTTGCAATACTAATTTTTGAATCAATTTTAGAAACTCTATTATAAAGTTCATCAACATTAGGATGATCATTTGCTTCTGACATTACTTTTGCAATAATTTTTCTTTGATCTGTTAGCTTAACTCCTTTTGCTATACATTTTTGCTCAATAGTTTCTGACATAATTTATTTTAACTTAAATAAAGTGGATTAATCAAATTTTTTTTAATTTTAAATTTATCACATAAAATAGGGACATCTTCATATTTAATATTAGTGGATTTACCAAAATCAAGAAAACTAAAACAATAATAATCTATTTTTTGAGTTAAAAACAAACCCTTAACAATAGAAAGAGAATTTCTTATCCCCGCGAAGCTTCCAGGCCCTCTATTCACATAAATTTTATCTATTTTTTTAATAGAATTTTTATTTTTGTTTAAAAAATCAGTAATTAAAATAATAAGTCTTTCAAAATTACTTTTGCTATTCTCATGACTACAGGTATAAATATTTTTACCAGTTATGAGTGCCAAAAAAATTTTATTTCTTGCTGCATCTATAATCAAATTATTCATTATATTAATATTAATTAATTCCAATTCTAGGGCAGAAGGAAATAATATCAAATACTATTCTAATGAAATGGGAACACTTGCATTAATGTACCATAGATTCAACGAAAACAAATACCCTTCTACTAATATTCAAATGAATGTATTTGAACAACATATAAAAATTATAAAAAATAACAAATATGATTTTTATGATCCAAAAGAATTTAACTTAAATTTTAAAAAACCAAAAAAAGAAAAAAAAATATTAATTACTATCGATGATGGATTTACTTCCTTCTATGAAAATGCTTGGCCTTTTTTAAAAGAAAACCAAATACCTTTTATTTTATTTATATCAACGGAAGCCGTTGGTAATTCTGGCTATATGAATTGGAATGAAATAAAAGAAATTGAAAAAGAAAAATTTACATATATTGGCAATCACTCTCATTCTCATGATTATTTAGTTGATTTTAATGAACAAGAATTTTTAAAAGATATTGATAAATCAATAGAAATTTTTAAAGATAAACTAGGATATAATCCTATATTTTTTTCTTATCCATTTGGTGAATATAGTAAGTTAATTAAAAATTATATAACAAAAAATTTTAAATATTCTTTTGGTCAACACTCTGGAGTAATAGATGTTAATAAAGATATTTTTGAATTGCCTCGTTTTCCAATCAATGAAAAATATGGCGACCTTGAAAGATTTAAATTCTTAATTAATTTACAACCGCTGCAATTCAAAAAATTGTTACCAGATGATAAATATATAAGTGATAAAAATAATCCTCCAAACTTTTCTGTTGAATTTTTTAAAGATCAAAAAAATCTTGAAAATATTAATTGTTTTTCTGATGAAGGTAACAAATGGGAAAAATCTTATACATCTATTAATAATAATATTTTAAAAATTAAATTTAGAGATAAATTTTTATTCCGTAGAGGAAGAATAAATTGCTCACTAAATGATAATGGTATTTGGAGATGGTTTGGTATTCAATTTTCTGTAAAGACTGATTAGATAAGATTCTTTAATTGAATACTAGATGGAAGTAACTTAACATCATCAAAGTCTGTTAAATTATTTTGTTGAATTATTTGTTTTATAATTTTTACATATTCTTTTCCAGTTTCTGCATACTTGTTTAAATAAGTTGCAAGAGTTATACCATCTAAACTTCTCCCATTATCTCTTAACTCAGCTCTTGCCATTCTAAATTCTTTATAACCTGAATGAGTATTTAAATTTCTTTGATATGCTCTTATTGATGATTTTAAAATTTTAAACTTCATAACTTTATGAGTAGCATTATTATCTGCATCAGCTGGTTTTATTCCTTCTCCAGACCAAGTCCACTGACCAAATAAAGCATTTCCTTCTAATGCAAATCTTGATGTTCCCCAGCCAGTTTCTTTTGCAGCTTGAGCTATAGCTAAAGATACAGGAATTGTGTCCATTCTCACTTTCAAAGTAGATAAGTCTTTATTAAGAACTCCATATTGTTCAAATTTTTTATTTAACCATTTTTTTTCAGAATTAGAATTATGATTTTTATTTAAAATGGTAAATAACTTTTTGCGATCTAATTTAATTCTATTATTTTCCTCAATAATTAGAGGTAAAATAATTTGTATAAACAAATTTTTTCTTTTTTTTGTATTTTCAATCATTTTCATTTCGTAGGGAAGAAGTGAAAGCTTAACTGGTTTTACAAGTTTTGTTTTTCTTACATCTTTTAAATTATAGTTAGTTTCTTTAAATAACTGTTGAATTGTTGAAGCACTTAATCTTACTGTATCACTCGGTAAATCATCAAATTTAAATACATCATCAAATAAATTTTTTAAGTTAAGACCTTGATCTAACTTCGAGGATTTTTTTAAAGTTTCTCCATCCAAAACTCTTTCAAAATTACTTTTAGAATTGTTTTCAATTTCTTTTGAAGCAGTAAAAGTATTTTTTTTTAAATCAATAATTACAGGAAGAGAAAAAGAAAAAATAATAATAGCAAAACTACATAGAGTAGTTAAATATAAACTTTTTAATTCTCTACTAAAAAAAGCTATTTTTTTTTTTTTAATTACAATAAAGCCTTTACTTAACAAAAATTCTTTAATTTGATTTAGCTTTAATGTCTTTTTTTTACTCATTATTTAGCTATACATTATATAATTATAATTTCAAACTGAGATAACCTCTTTTACTTCAGGAATATAGTGTCGCAAAAGGTTTTGAACACCTTGTTTTAAAGTAACTATTGAACTTGGGCAGCCAGAGCAGCTACCTTGAAGTTGTACTGTAACTACACCATTTTTAAATTCTTTAAATTTTATATCTCCACCATCTCTTGCAACTGCGGGCTTTATTTTTTCATCTAAAATTTTTATTATTTTTTTTTCTATTTCACTAAAATCGTTTTGTTTTTCATTGTCTAATTTTTTATCAAAAACAAATTCTTTTCCATCTGCATAATATTCATTAATAAATGAAATCACAATATGCTTTAAATCTTCCCAGTTTATATTTTCTTTTTTATTTACTGATAAAAAATCTTTTCCTAAAAAAATTCCTGTTACACCATTTATTGAAAGTATATTTCTTATCAAATTATTATTAACTTCGTCCTTGTTATTAATTTCAAATGATCCAGAATTAGAAACTAGTTTGCCTGGAATAAATTTAAGTGAGTTTGGGTTTGGTGTTTCCTGAGTCTGAACAAACATATTTTCCTTATATAATAACTTAAAAACCTATTATTTGTTTAATTTTTTTAATCTTTTTTGATGCAGTATTATCAGCTTTTTGTGACCCATCATATAAAATGCGATCTAAATTTTTCTCGTCATTTAATAATTTTTTTATTTCTTTTGAAATTGGAGTAATTTTTTCAACTAATAAATCAGAAAGTTTTTCTTTGAAATCTGAAAAATTTTTTCCATCAAATTCTTTTTTTGATTGATCTAAAGTTTGATTTGATAAACTTGAATAAATTCCTAATAAATTTTCTACTTCTGGCCTTTTTTCTAAATTTTCTTCAATAGTTGGCATAGACATATTATCTGTCTTTGCTTTTTTTATTTTATTAACTATTAAATCTTTTTCATCTGTAAGATTAATTCTGCTTAAATCTGATGGATCTGATTTGCTCATTTTTTTCATACCATCTTTAAGACTCATAATTCTTGAAAAATTTTTTTGGATTAAAGGTTCTGGAGCTTTTAAAAAATCTTCGACATTAAAATCACTATTAAATCTTTGAGCAATATCTCGACACAACTCAAGATGTTGCTTTTGATCATGACCAACTGGTACATGAGTTGCATCATAAAGCAATATGTCAGCTGCCATTAATACTGGGTAAGCATAAAGTCCAACGCTAGCTTTTTCTTTATCTTTTCCAGCTTTTTCTTTAAATTGCGTCATCCTATTTAACCATCCCATCCTTGCAACACAACTTAGCATCCAAGCCCCTTCAGCATGAGCAGTGACTGATGATTGATTAAAAATTATACTTTTTTCATAATCTAAGCCACTAGCAATAAAAGTTGCCAAAGTTTCTCTAATATTTTTTTTTAATTCTTTTGGTTCTTGTTTTACTGTAATTGCATGAAGATCTACTATACAATAAATACACTCAGTTTCTTTTTGATTTTGAAGATCAACAAAATTCTTTATTGCTCCCAAATAGTTGCCTAAATGAAGATTGCCCGAAGGTTGAACTCCTGAAAAAATTTTTTTAAACATAAAGTTAATACTTTAGATTAATATCACTAATTTTAAAAGCCTTGATCAAAACTGCAATCAGCAAATAAGAAATTAATCCAATCAATATCAATCCAATTAAATAGGCTGATTTATAACTTTGTTCAAAAGCAAGATTCGATGCAAAATAAATGATCAAATAATTAAAGAAAAAGCCCATAATAATCACAGAAAAAACTATTTTTATAAATCTAGAAAAAAAAATTAAATTAAATTTAAATAAGTTTTCTTTTTTTAAGAAAATAAATAATAAAATAGAATTAAACCAAGATGATATAGTCGTTGCAATAGGAATAATTATAAATCCAATTTTTTTAAAAAAAATAACACTAATAATAATATTTAATAAAACTGAAATTAATGAAATATAAAATGGTAATTTAGTATTATGTCTCGCAAAGAAAAAACTTGAAAATACTTTTATTAATGAAAATGCTGGTAAACCTAATGCAAAATAAAATAATGCTTTTGCAGAATTTTTAACTGCATCTTCATCAAAAGAACCATAACCAAATAAAGCTGATATAATTTCTTCTGAAGCTATTAATAAAGCTACAGCAGCAGGAATACTTAAAAATAAACTTAACTCTATTGCTTTATTTTGTATCATAATTATTTTCTCATTATCTTCATTTTGAATGTACTTAGAGAGTTGTGGTAAAATTACTGTTCCAATTGCTATTCCTGCGATTGCCAAATTTATTTGGTAAATTCTATCTGCATAATAAAGATAAGAAACTGCACCTGCTTGAAATGATGCAATAATAGTTCCAATTAAAATATTAATTTGAGTTACACCAGAAGAAAAAATACTAGGTAAGAGTTTTTTAAAAAATTTTTTTACTTTTTCATCAATCGAAAATTTTAATAAAATTTGAGGTGAATAAAATTTTTTCACATATTTATATAAAATTAAAAATTGAACTAATCCTGCAATAGTTACAGCATATGATAAATAGTAAACAAGTTTGTCTCCTAAAATGTTTCCGTAAATTAAAACTGATATTAAAAAAAAATTTAATATTATTGGAGCTGCTGCTGCAATTGCAAATCTATTATGAGAGTTTAATATTGCTGAAAAAAAAGATGATAAGCTGACAAAAAATAAAAAAGGGAAAGTTATTCTAGTTAAACTAATTGCTAAATTCATTTTGTCTCCACTGCCACTAAATCCAGGAGCAATAAGGAATACGAATAGTGGCATTAATATTTCAATAATTAAAACTAAAAAAAATAAACTTAAAATTAATATACTAAATATATTTGTTGCAAATTTTTCTGATTGTTCCTTTCCATTTGCTATCTCCGATGCATAACTTGGGACAAAAGCTGCATTAAAAGTTCCTTCAGAAAATAATCTTCTAAATGTGTTTGGAATTCTAAATGCTACAAAGAAAACATCAGCGAGTGGGCCAGATCCAAGGAATATGGCAATTAAAATATCTCTTAAGTAACCTAATATTCTGCTAATTATTGTAAAAAAACTAAATGTGCCTGTTGACTTAATAAGGTTCATAAATCATATTAGTCTTAAAATTGCTCCAATTGTATAGCTAATTATCCTAAATGAAGAAAAAAAAAATTGATCATTACACAGATAAAGAAGCTCTAGATTTTCATAATAGTAATAAATCTGGCAAGATTGAGATTATTTCATCAAAGCCCATGACAACAAAAAGAGATTTAGCTCTAGCTTATTCTCCGGGTGTTGCAGCACCTGTAAGAGCAATATCAGAAAACCCTGAAGCTGCCTACGATTACACAAGTAAAGGAAACTTGGTTGCTGTAATAAGTAATGGTTCTGCAGTTTTAGGAATGGGAAATTTAGGAGCTTTAGCATCAAAACCAGTTATGGAAGGAAAAGCAGTATTATTTAAAAGATTTGCAGATATTGACTCTATTGATATTGAAATTGACTCATCAGACCCAAATGAAATTATTAAAAGTATTAAAAATATTGCAGGTAGTTTCGGCGGAATAAATTTAGAAGATATAGCAGCTCCTGACTGTTTTATTATTGAAGAAAAGTTAAAAGAAATATTAGATATTCCAGTATTTCATGATGATCAACATGGCACTGCAATAATAACTAATGCAGCATTGATTAATGCACTTGACATATCAAAAAAATCAATAAAAAAAATTAAAGTAGTTGTAAATGGAGCTGGGGCTTCAGCTGTAGCTTGTACTAATTTATTAAAAAATACAGGCGTTCCTCAAAAAAATATAATAATGCTTGATAGTAAAGGTGTTCTTTATCGTGGTAGAGATAATCTTAACCAATGGAAATCATCTCATGCAATTGAAACAAAAAAAAGAACTCTAGATGAAGCTATAAATGGTGCTGATGTTTTTTTAGGATTGTCTTCAAAAAGTATTTTATCAAAAAAAATGGTAAAAAAAATGGCTAAAAACCCAATTATTTTTGCATGCGCAAACCCTGATCCAGAAATTACACCTGAAGAAGTTCAAGAAGTTCGTAAAGATGCAATTGTAGCAACTGGAAGATCCGATTATCCAAATCAAGTAAATAATTTAATTGGTTTTCCATATATTTTTAGAGGAGCTTTAGATGTTAGGGCAAAAACGATAAATGAAGAAATGAAAGTTGCAGCTGCACATGCTATTGCTGCTCTTGCAAGAGAAGATGTTCCTGATGAGGTAGTTGCTGCTATGGGTGGTGAAAGACCAAAATATGGAAAAGAATATATTATTCCCTCAACTTTTGATCCAAGATTAATTACTGAAATTCCATTAGCAGTAGCAAAAGCAGCAATTAAAAGTGGTGTTGCAAGAAAAGAAATAAA
>CACIML010000014.1 GCA_902587735.1 uncultured Pelagibacteraceae bacterium | reverse complement strand
TTGATTTATTTTTTACCATTCCACCAATTCTAATTTTATCTGAATTTATTTCAGTTAATTTTTTAATTTCTGAAGGAGAAATAAAATAAACAACATTTTCTTCAAGCGATTTTAAAATTAAATAAACTGCTAAGATTATAGAAGCTAATAATAAAAACAAAAATAATATTCTTAATTTAACTTTTTTACCATACATAGGTTTAAGAAGTTAAATTTTAGAGCTTAATACACCTTCTAATATTTGTTTGTTAAGCTTTTGCGATTTTGCAACTCTTATTGCTTCATCATTTAATAAACCAAATTTTTGAACAAATTTTCTTCTTTCTTTTAAAAATTGCAATTTAGTTATAAAAAATAAAGATCCAAAACTTATCACCGTAAAAGAAAATGCAGACCATACATAGATCCCATATCCATTCATTAAAAATATTTCATTTGTCATAATCTATCTAATCCTTTATTTTTAATCTTTATCAGTTCCGTATTATATTTCATTAAAAAAATTAATATTGAAAATAGTGTAAATGCCGCAGTCATAATGGCCAAAGGAATCAACATGGATGTGTGAATTGTTGTTGTTGATAAAATTTTTACTGATGAACTCTGGTGTAAAGTTGACCACCAATCTACAGAAAATTTTATTATTGGAACATTAATTACTCCTAAAATTGCAATGATCGAAGATATTTTTACTGCTTTTTCATCATTTTTAAAAATTTTCCAAGATAATAAATACATTGAATAAAATAATGCTAAAATTAACATTGATGTAATTCTTGCATCCCAAGCCCACCAAGTTCCCCAAGTAGGCTTTCCCCATATAGCTCCAGTAACTAATGCAATTATATTAAATATAAAACCTGATGGCGCTAAACTTTTAGATATTAAAGGGAAATTTTTATTTTTAAAAATGAAACTAAGTATAGATAAAAAAGCAATTATTGAAAATATTCCAAGCGATATCCATGCTGAAGGAACATGAACATACATAATTCTTACCGAATGACTTTGTTTATAATCTTCTGGCGATAAAAAAAGTGCTTCAGTTAAGCCAATGGAAAAAACAATTACAAATAAAAACAGAACATACTTGGGTGCTCTAGAAGTAATAGCAAATATTTTATTAGGCTCTAAAGAATTTAACATAAAAATATTATATATAATAAAAATGAGAGAACTTAATTATTTTTTTAGTCTTATCCGATCAAGAATGCTGAGGGAGATAATATAAGGGAATGTTATGCATCCTTGATCAGAATATTTTTAATATAACAAGATGGTATGTCCAAGTTTTGAACTAATTGTGTTTAAAAAATGACAAATTTAATTAGAAGGCTTAAAATAGCTAGATCCTTTTTTTCCAGAAAAAATTTCATTAATTAAAGGATGTTTTATAGGCTCTTCAGAATCATCCATTAATAAATTTTGTTCAGATACATAAGCCTCATATGTAATTTCATCATTTTCTGCGAGTAAATGATAAAAAGGTTGATCTTTTTTTGGACGAACATTTTTTGGAATAGACTGATACCATTCTTCTGAGTTATTAAACTCAAAATCAACATCGTAAATAACTCCTCTAAAGTCGAAATGTTTATGTCTCACAATATCACCAATTGAAAATTTTGCTTTTTGAATACTCATTAATAATTTTAATATGGATGTTTTAAAAAAAAAAATCAATAAAAAAAATATAAAATTTTTTTTAATCTGTTAATATCTTTATTAGTGAATAAATCTTTTGTCAAATTTGTCACAGACTTTGGGCCATTATTGGTATTTTTCTTTTTTTATTATAACAGTGATAAAAATTTAAAAATTGCTATTCCTCCTTTTATAATTGCTACATTAATTTCATTAATTCTTGTTTGGTTAATTGAAAAAAAAATTCCAATGGTTCCTTTAATCAGTGGTATTTTAATTACGTTCTTTGGTGGACTAACTATTTACTTTAATAATCCAGTTTTTATTTATATTAAGCCAACTATCATTAATATTTTATTTGGTTTAGGATTATTATTCGGGAAATATTTTACAAATGAACCAATTTTAAAAAAAATGATGGGAAAAGCTATTGCTTTATCAGATGATGGTTGGGAATTGTTAAGTAAGAGGTGGATGTTATTTTTCTTTGCGTTGGCACTAATGAATGAATTAGTGTGGAGAATATATTGTCCAGAAAAGGAATATATATGGGTAAATTTTAAAGTTTGGGGAATGCTTCCAATAACATTTATATTTACAGCATTTCAAATATCTCTAATTAATAAATATAAAATTGATGAATAGAAATTTAAAATTAGTAATCAATAATTCAATAAAAAATTTTGAAGAAAAATATTTTTTCGAAAAGAATGAACTTAAAATTATATTAGATTTATATGCAAAAATGGTGTCTGCTGGCTCATGGAAAGATTATGGATTAAGTATATCTAATAGACAAGTAGGTTTTAGTGTCTTTAAAAATGCAACTGAAAGTGCTTTATATAAAATTTGCAAAAACTTTAAACCTAGTAACAAAAATTTAAAATATTTAATTACTGACTCTAAAGGCAAAATACTAAAAAATTCCTTTGATTTAAAAATTCTTCTTATTAATACAAATTGGAAAAAACTTCAAAAATAGAGAATTATCTTCTTTGTCCAAAGAGTCTTAGCAGCATTATAAAAAGATTTATAAAGTCTAAGTAAAGAGTTAACGCGCCCATTACAGCTTTTTTACCTATCAATTCACCACTATCAGAAGAAACATACATATTTTTTATTTTTTGTGTATCGTAAGCAGTAAGTCCAACAAAAATCAGAACTCCAAGTATTGAAATTACAAAATACATCATTGAAGATTTTAAGAAAATATTAACTAAAGATGCGATAATTATACCAATTAACCCCATCATTAAAAATGAACCTAATTTTGTTAAATCTCTTTTAGTTGTATAACCATAAATACTCATAGCTCCAAAAGTTGCTGATGTTATAAAAAAAACTCTAGCAACGCTTACTCCAGTATAAACTAATAAAATCCAAGATAATGATAATCCCATTAATGCTGCAAACACCCAAAATACAGTTTGTGCTTTGCTGGCACTCATTTTATTAATACCAAAACTCATATAAAAAACTATACCAAGTGGAGCTAGCATCACTATCCACTTTAACCCTGAAAAAAACAAAGCATTACCAAAACTTGTAAAGCCAGCTATTGAGCCAGTTGAGTCTGTTACAACAGACATTTTAAACGAAATAAGAGCTATAATTCCTGTTAGCAAAACTCCTGTTGCCATATAATTATAAACTTTAAGCATGTAAGCTCTCAAGCCTTCATCCATTACAACGGTTGTTTGCGTCGCAGCTTTTACTTTATTTAAAATATTACCTTTATTGAATTCCATAATCTCTAATATAATAGCCTTTTACTATTAATTCAAGATATCATAAAAAGCTTTTAAAAAATATTTAAAATCTCATGAATTATAAAAAATTAGGAACTACAGATCTTGATGTTAGCACTATTTGCTTGGGAACCATGACTTGGGGTGAGCAAAATTCTCAAGAAGAAGGTTTTGAACAAATGGATTATGCATTGGATCAAGGAGTAAATTTTTGGGATACAGCCGAACTTTATTCAGTTCCACCAAAAGAAGCAACTTTCGGTCATACGGAAATAATTATTGGAAATTGGTTTAATAAAAATAAAAAAAGAGAAAAAGTTATACTTGCTACAAAAGTAGCTGGACCTATGCGTCCTTATTTAAGAGGTGGCGGTAATCAATATGATATAAAAAACATTACCGAAGCATTAGAAGGAAGTTTAGAAAGACTTCAGACTGACTATATTGATTTATATCAACTTCATTGGCCAGAAAGAAATACAAATATGTTTGGTAGATTGGGCTACGAACATAAAGATAATGGTGATTGGAATAAATTTGAGGATGTTTTAGGAAACCTAAAAAAATTTATCGATCAAGGAAAAGTAAGACATGTTGGTTTGTCTAATGAAACTGCATGGGGTGCTAACAAATACCTAGAAGTTTCAAAAGATCAAAATTTACCTAGAATGATGTCTATTCAAAATCCTTACAGCTTATTAAATAGAGCTTATGAAGTTGGTCTAGCAGAAATTTCAATAAGAGAACATATTGGCTTACTAGCATATTCTCCTTTAGCAAGTGGATACTTAAGTGGAAAATATAGGAATAAAACATATCCAAAAGGATCTAGAATGGAAAGAGATTGGGATTTTTGGAAATATAGATACAACACACCCCATATGGAAAATGCAGTAGAAAAATATTACGAAATAAGTAAAAAATATAATCTTAATATGAGTCAAATGTCTATAAAATTTTGTGAAATCCAATCATTTATGACAAGCGTCATTATTGGTGCTACGACTATGGAGCAGTTGAAAACTGATATAGAAAGTGTAAATGTAAAATTAACTGATGAAATTATTAAAGAAATTAATGAAGTTCAAAAAATTTATCCTAACCCATGTCCCTAATTAGATACTTTATAATTCTACTTCTTTTTGTAACATTTAATAATCAAGCTATTGCTGAAGAAGTCAAAAAAATTGGAAAATTTAAAGATTGGGAAACCATGGTTATAAAAAATAATTCTAAATTCGTTTGCTTTGCTCAATCAAAACCTGTTTTACAATCACCAAAATCATACAAAAGAGAAGCTAGGTTGTTTGTATCATTTAGACCAAATGAAAAAATTATAAATGAAATTAGTATTACCTCAGGTTATGAATATAATAATGAAAATTCTATTATAGCTAAATCTGGAAAACATAAATATAAGTTTGATATTGCTCAAGAAAATTTTGCGTGGCTAGCTGATAACAAAATGGAAAAAAAAATGATTAACACCATGAAAAAAGGATCAAGAATTATGGTTTCTGGTTATAATCAAAAGGGTTCGCAAACAATTGATCATTACTCATTATTAGGATTTACAAAAGCTTATAATACTGCAAAAAAAAGTTGTAGTTAATTTTAAATGATTTCAAAAAAGAAAATCGTGCTTGCCTATTCGGGCGGCTTAGATACCTCTATAATTTTAAAATGGCTTCAAGAAAACTACAAAGCTGAAGTAATTTCGTACACTGCTGATATTGGCCAAAAAATTAATAGAAAAAAAATATTAAAAAATGCAAAAGCACTTGGTGTTAAAAAAATTATAATTGAGGATCTTAAAAATTTATTTATTAAAGATTATGTTTTCCCGATGCTAAGAGGACATGCAATTTATGAAGGCGTATACTTATTAGGAACATCAATTGCTAGGCCATTAATTGCAAAAAGACAAATTCAAATAGCAAAAAAATTTAAAGCTTATGCAGTATCACATGGTTCGACTGGTAAAGGTAATGATCAAGTTAGATTTGAGCTTTGTTACCACTATTTTGGACCAAAAATAAAAATTATAACTCCATGGAGAATTTGGAAATTAAATTCAAGATCAGATTTGATAAAATATGCAAAAAAAAATAATATACCAATACCTAAAAATAAAAAAGGTGTTCCTCCATTTTCAATTGATGATAATTTATACCACACATCAACAGAAGGAAATTTTTTAGAAAATCCTAAAAATCCGGCACCAGAATTTATTTTTCAAAGAACAACTTCTCCCGAAAAAGCACCAAACAAAGTTTCTTATATAACCATAGGATTTAAAAATGGAGATCCTATAACCATTAACGGTAAAAAATTATCTCCAGCAAAACTCCTTCAAAAAATAAATATTGTTGCAGGTAAAAACGGTATTGGAAGAGTTGATCTTGTTGAAAATAGATTTATTGGAATCAAATCCAGAGGTATTTATGAAACACCTGGTGGAACTTTACTAATGACTGCCCATAGAGCAATTGAATCAATTACTCTAGATAAGGAAACAATGCATAAAAAAGACGAGATTATGTCTAAATATGCAAAATTAATTTACAATGGGTACTGGTATTCAAAATCAAGACTTAAATTACAAAAAATTGTAGATCTAAAAAAAAACAAAGTAAATGGGTCAATTAAACTTAAACTATATAAGGGAAATATAACAATTATTTCAAGACAAAGCAAAAGTAATGTTTATTCAATTAAAAAGGTTTCATTTGAAGAAAATAAAACATTTAATAAATCAAATGTTGAAAGATTTATTGACTTCCATAAAAAAAAATTATTTAGATAATAATTTATTAATAATAATTAATTATTTTTGTGTCACAGATAGAAGCAGAAAAACTTTTTAAGATAGCTCAAGAAAATTATAATAAAAAAAACTATTTAGAGGCTGAAAATTGTCTTAATAAGATATTAGAACTTGATCCTGAAAATATTTCTGCGCTAATAAATTTATCTCTATGTTGCTTTGATACCAAAAACTTTGAGCAAGCAGAGTTAATTTTAAAAAAAATTGTTAAAATAAAAATAGATGTACCCAATGTACTTTCTCAGCTTATAGTTGTTTTAGAAAAACAAGACAAAGTAGATGAAGCAATACATTATATTAATTTTGGAATAGAAGAAAAAATCCTAGATGAAAGATGGCTTATTAGGAAAAAAATTATATTACCCATGATTTTTAAAGATAAAGATGATGTTAAATCTTCGAGAAATCGATTAGATAAAAATTTAAATGAAATATTAAATTCCAAAAAAAAAATCATATTAGATATAAATAATCAATTACTTAAACCACCACATTTTGAGCTATCTTATGATGAATATGATAATTTAGAAATTAACAAAAAATGTGTTAAATTTTTTAGAAAAATATATCCTCAAGTAAATGAGGTAAATATATTAAAAAACAATTCTAAAAGTAAAATTAAAATAGGATTTATTTCTGAATATTTGACTGATCATACAATTGGGAAATTATATAAAGGAATTATTCTAAATTTAGACAAAAATAAATTTGAGACAATAGTTTTTCACACTCAAAAAACTAAAAAAGGTGAAATTTATGAAAATTTCATTGACGCAGAAAAAAACAAAATAATTAAAAATTATATTTTACCTGCAAAATTCAAAGATAAACAAAAAATAATTTCAGAACAAAACCTGGATATTCTTTTTTATCCTGAAATTGGCCTTTCATTGGATTTATATTATCTTTCTTTTATAAAGCTTGCTAAATACCAAATTACTTCATGGGGCCACCCTGTAACTACAGGAAACAGTAATATTGATTACTTTTTGACGTCTAAATTAATAGAGGCTGAAGGTAGTGAAAAAACATTTTCTGAAACTTTATTATATTCAAATTATGTACCAATGTACTATTACACTCCAACTGTAAAAAACAAACTTAAAAAAGATGAATTGTCTAAAAATAATATTTATTCATGTCCTCAAACATTATTTAAGATTCATCCTGATTTTGATGATGTACTTGGTAGTATTTTAAAAGAAGATAAAAAAGCAATCTTATATTTTATTAAAGACTCAAATAAAACTTATTATAAAAAATTAATATCAAGATTTAAAAAAAATAAAAATATAGATCTTGATAGAATAAAGTTTATGGAAGGTTTTTCATGGGAAGAATATATTAACCACTGTGGTCAAGCTTCAGTTTTGTTAGATCCATTATATTTTAGTGCTGGAAATAGTTTTTATGAGTCTATGTTTTACGGCACAACTACTGTAACCAAACCAACCAAGTATACAAAATCAAGACTAGTTTTAGGTGCTTATAATCAAATGAAAATAAAAGATGCTCCAATATATCCTATAGTAAATACAATAAATGATTATGTATCAACTGCAGTTGCAATAGCAAATAGTAAAAACTTAGATGAACTTAAAAAATATTATAATGAAAAAGCTAAAGAAAATCTTTTTGAAAATAAATTTGTAATTTCAGATTTAGAAAAAATTTTTATAAAGTTAGTTAGTTAAATTTTAAGAATTAAATCTTTTAAAACACTCAACGGTATTTTTTAATAAACAAGCAATTGTCATTGGACCTACTCCACCTGGCACAGGTGTTAATGCTTTTGCAACTTTAGAAACTTCATCAAACGCAACATCTCCAACAATTCCTTTGTCAGTTTTGTTAATACCAACATCAATGACGATTGCATCTTTTTTAACCCAATCTCCTTTTACAAGCTCTGGAATGCCCACTGCTGCAACAATAATATCAGCTTCTAAACACTCAGCTTTTAAGTCTTTAGTTTTGGAATGAGTAATTGTTACCGTACAATTTTCTTTAAGAAGTAATTGTGTCATTGGCTTACCATTTAAGTTTGATCTTCCAACCACTACAGCCTTTTTTCCATCTAAATTTTTTTCAAATTTTTTAATTAATAAGTAACAACCAAGTGGAGTGCATGGAACTAAACTTTGATAACCAGAAGAAAGATTTCCAACATTCACTGGATGAAAACCATCCACATCTTTACTTGGAAATATTTTTTCGATTACTTTTTGCTTATTTATATGTTTTGGCAAAGGTAATTGAACTAAAATTCCAGAAACACTCTCATCTTTATTTAGTTCTTCAATTTTATCTAACACTACTTTTTCTTCTACTTCTTCTGGATATCTAATTACTTCTGATTTTAAACCTACTTCATTTGCCGCTTTTTCTTTCATGCGAACATAAATTTGACTTGGTGTCATATCTCCAATTAAAACTACAGTAAGTCCTGGAACTTTATTATGTTTAGCTTTTAACTCTAAAACTTCTTTTTTTAGTTCCTCTCTTAATTCGGCCGCTACTTTTTTTCCGTCTATTAAAATCATAAATCAGTTAAAATATTAAAGGTGCTATGTAAAGCTTCATACACATTTCTATAAACCAAATCAACAGGAGTAAAATTATTGGGGAAATATCAAGTGTACCTAAGTTAGGTAAAAAACGTCTTATTTTATTTAAAAATGGTTCTGTTAGACGATAAGTTAAGTCAAGAACAGAATAAACAAACCTATTTTGAGTATTTAAAACATTGAAAGCAACTAGCCAACTAATAATAACATTAGCAATTACAATGTAAGAATAAAGTTTTAATATTTGAAGAACTAAATAAAAAACTGCAATCATTTTTTCTCAACATAAATAGACTGACTTGGAAAAGCAAACGATGCTTTATTTTTTTCTACAATCTGTTTTATCGAAATAGCAAGCCTTTCTTTAACAGCTAGCCACTCGTCCCAATCATCTGTTTTTGTAAAGCAACGAATGTACATATCAATAGAACTATCAGCAAATTTATCTACTCTAATTGCATATCCAAGTTCTGGTTTATAATCTTCATTTTTTTTTATGTAATCTTCAATTTCATTTCTTATTGTTTTAAGTTGCTCGACTGTTGTGTCATATTGCAAATTAATTACCCAACTAATAATCCAGTTTGTTGTTTGGCTAATATTAATTACTGCATTTTCAGCAAATTGAAAATTTGGAATAATGGCAATTGATTTATCAAACTTTCTTATTACAGTTGATCTAAATCCTATTTTTTCAACAATACCTTCGATTATACCTTCAACTAAAATCCAATCTCCAATTTTAAATCTTTTTTCAACTAAAACTAAAATTCCTGAAATTAAATTTTTAAATAAATCTTGAGCACCCAAAGCAACTGCAACACCAAATAAACCTAATCCTGCAATAATTGGTCCAATTTTTATTCCCCAAAGCTCGAGAACTGCAGCCAAGCCTAAAATGAAAATTAAAATTTTTAATGACTTAATAATCCAACCAATTAATTCTCGAGTTAAAACTTTATCTAATCCACTTAAGATATAAGAAATGGGTTCTATAATTTGATGAATAACCCAAAAAATAAAAATAGTTATTAAAGTTCTATTTATGGTTTCAACAATAGCTCTACCGTCATCTGAAAATGACATATAGTAACTTGCAATAAAAAAACCTAAAACAATTGGTAAAAATCTTGCAGGTCCTTCCATTGCTTTTACAAAGGTATCATCAAGCTTATTAGTTGTTCTTTTTGCTATACTTTCCAATCTCTTTATAATTACTTTGCTAATAATACCTCTAAAAATCAAAAAAATAAGAAAAATTCCAATCCCAATTAATATTTGAAATATATCTACACCAAGGATTCCTTTATTCCAGACTGATAAAAACAATTCGTTAAAATTATTAAATAATTCCATAACTAAATTTTATATAGCAAAAATTCCTCTTCTCCAGGATTAAAAAGAAAAATTTTTTTCCATTTAATTTCATTCAAAACATTTGATGTTTTCTCACTTATACACATTAAATTAGTGTTCATCCAAAGATTATCTAACTGATAATTTTTAATTAAATTCAAAAAACTTATCGCACTATTTTGAGAATAAATATAAACAATTTCAGGCATTTTTAATTTAAGATTTTCTATGAGCTCATTATTGAATTTTTCAACTGGTTTAGCTGTATAATTAATTATTCTTTTAACATTATAACCTTTAACTATAAGTTGTTGATCTAACTCATTAGAAATAATTTCCCCACTTACATAAAGTAACTTTCCATCTGAAGAATTAAAATTCTGCAAAATTAATTCTTTTAAATTATTAACATTGCCATCTGCACAAAATATATTTTGAAAACCAGCACTTTTAGCTTTTTTTTCAGTTGAGCTTCCAACACAAAAACAACTAATCTTTTTATCAATTAATTTTGAATTAATAAATTTTATTGCATTAGCACTTGTAAAAATAATTCCATTGTAATCATAAAAATTTATAGATTCATAATTCTTACTCTCAATATTAATCAATGGTATGTGAAAAACTTTATGCCCAAGTGATTGAAATCTTAAAATCATCTCATGACTATCTTCTAATGGTCTTGTTAATAATATATGCATAGTTTATTTTTTATACGAATTTTTAGATTCTTTCTTTAATATTAATCCTACTTCTTTGCCTAATTCAAAAGCAAATTTAATTTCTTTTGAATCTTTGTGATAAAATCTTTCTTTTCCATCTAAAGAAAATAACTCTGCCTCAAGACTAATATTTTCTTCATTAATTTTAGCAATTGCACCAACAGCAGTTTCACAATCTCCATCTAAAATTTTAAGAACATTTCTTTCTGCTAAAACACAATTATGTGTTGGTTGGTGGTTAATTTTTTCTAATAATTCAATCATATTTTTATCATTATCTCTACATTGAAGAGCAACAACTCCTTGTCCAGCACTTGGAATAATTTCTGATGTTGAAAAAGTTTGGGAAATTTTATTTTCTAAATTTAATGATTTAATTCCAGCATAAGATAAAATAATGGCATCAAATAAGCCATCATTTAATTTTTTAATCCTTGTGTCAACGTTTCCTCTTATTAATTTATAATTAAGATCTTGTCGTATTTTTTTTAATTGAAACTCTCTTCGAAAAGATGAAGTTCCAACTATTGCATTGCTAGCAAGGTCTTTGATCTTTTTATTATTTTTACTAATTAAAATTTCTCTTGGATCGTTTCTTTCTAAAAAACAATTTGTTATAAGCCCCTTTGTTTCGTGTGATGGCATATCCTTTAATGCATGAACAGCAATATCAATTTTTCCATTTACTAGTTCATCTTCAATTGTTTTAGAAAATAATCCCTTGCCACCAGCCTCCGATAATCTGATGTCTTGAATTATGTCACCTTTAGTTATGATTTTTTTAATTAAAACATCATCAATTTCAAAACTAGGTAAAATGTTTAAAAATTTAGCCTTGGCTCTTTCGGCATAGGCTAATGCTAATTTACTACCCCGAGAACCAATAATAATTTTTTTGTTTTTCATTTATGCTTTATTCTTATATTTAGATTGTATTACTAATAAAAATTAATTTAATGAAAAAAAAACATATAATTTTAGGAATTGAATCAAGCTGTGATGAAACTGCAGCATCAGTAGTTCAAGAAAATGATCAAGATATTCCCATCATATTGTCTAATATTGTATCCAGCCAAGTAAATGTACATAAAGAGTTTGGTGGAGTAGTTCCTGAACTTGCCGCAAGATCACATATCGAAAAAATTGATCTAATAACAAAAAAAGCAATTGATGAAAGTGGTGTTAAGTTTAAAGACCTTGATGCAATAGCAGCCACTGCGGGCCCTGGTCTTATTGTCTGTCTTGCAGTTGGTCTTAGTTTTGGAAAATCTGTAGCCTCTTCCTTAAACAAACCATTTATTGCAGTTAATCATCTCGAAGGACATGCTTTAAGTCCTAAATTAAATTCAAAATTAAATTATCCTTATCTATTACTTTTAGTTTCAGGTGGACACACTCAATTTTTAAGTATTGAAGGTTTAGGAAAATATAAAAGATTAGGAACAACAATTGATGATGCTGTTGGTGAAGCTTTTGATAAAACTGCAAAATTACTTGGAATAGAATTTCCAGGTGGTCCAAAGATAGAAGAATTTGCAAAAAAAGGTGATCCAAAAAAGTATGAATTACCCAAACCTATAATAAATAAGGGTGGGTGTAATTTATCATTTGCCGGCCTTAAAACTGCAGTGCTTAAAATTTCTAAACAAATTAAAACTAATCAAGAAAAATATGATCTTGCAGCTTCATTTCAAGGGACTGTTGAAGAAATATTAAATAAAAAGAGCAAATTTGCGTTTGAAGAATTTAAAAAAATTAATAAAAAAAAAAACAATACTTTTGTTGTGGCAGGAGGTGTGGCTGCAAATAAAAAAATTAGAGAAAATCTCACAAATCTTTGCAAGGAAGAAAATTTTAATCCTGTTTTTCCTCCAATTAATTTATGTGGAGATAATGCTGCAATGATAGCAATGGTTGGTTTAGAAAAATTTAAATTAAAACAATTTAATAATTTAGATTATCCTGCAAAACCAAGATGGCAACTTGATGAAAATGCCACTTTTTTAAAAGGTTCTGGCATAAGATTATAATGATTAAAGTAATCTTCAATGATAAAAAAACTGATTTTTTTTCAATTGCATCTTTTGTTAGGAAAAATAATTTAGATCACTCGAGCATTTTAGAACAGGCTTTTCAACAAGAAGTGTTAATGGATGATAACAAAAATTTACTTTTAAATTTTATAAATTCTATCAAAAATAAAAATGATATTAAGTCTCAGCTATATCAAGATGTATTTGCATCTTTTGTGGTAGGAGATAAATTTGATAAAACTTTTTTTGAATTTGGTGCAACTAATGGAGTTGATTTATCTAACTCATATACTCTTGAAACCTTGCTAAATTGGAAAGGAGTTCTTTCTGAACCTAGCCCACAATGGCACAATGAATTAAAAAAAAATCGACCTAATACTGATATTATAACTGATTGTATCTGGTCTGAAAGCGAAAAAGAATTAGATTTCTTTGTCTCCGATGTTGGTGTTCTTTCATCTCTGAACGATTTTAAAAAAAGCGACAAAATTTCTATGCCTGGAAATACAATGGAACGAATAAAAAATGGTAGAATTATATCTGTTAAAACAATTTCTTTAAACCATGCTATTGAAAAAAAATTTAGATCTAAATCACCATCTTACATATCTATAGATACAGAAGGATCGGAGTATGAAATTTTAAAAGTTTTTGATTTTAAAAAGTTTCGACCAATTGTATTTACAATAGAACATAATTTTACTAAACTTCAGTTGAAAATTGATGAACTTATGAAATTAAACGATTATGTGAGAGTTTTTAAAAAAATTACTGCATTTGATGCATGGTATATTTCGAGAGAAGTTTTTGATTTATTGGATAAATAATTAGATGAAGTACTGGTTAATGAAGTCTGAACCAAATGTTTGGTCTATTAATCAACAAAAAAAAACTGGTGCTAGAGGTGTACCCTGGGATGGTGTAAGAAATTATCAAGCAGCAAACAATTTAAAAAAAATGAAAAAAGGAGATTTGTGTTTTTTTTATCATTCTAATATTGGTAAAGAAATTGTTGGTATTGTTGAAATTATTAAAGCTGCTTTTATTGATAAAACTGATAAACAAAAAAAATTTGTTTCTGTTCAAGTTAAATATAAAAAAATGCTTAAAAAGCCAGTTACGCTCAAAAATATTAAAAAAAACAGATATCTTAGACATTTATCTCTAATAAAACAAAGTAGATTGTCTGTAATGCCTATTGATTCTAAATGCTGGAAAATATTAAATAAGATGAGTAATATTTAAAAAAAAATTTATGGCCAAAAGATCAAAAAAAAAAATAAAAACTAGAAAAAGAATTAAATCTAAGAAAAAAATAAAGAAACCAGAAATTAATCAAGAATTTATAATTAAAACAAAAAAAGAGTGGATCAATAGAGCTTTGGCTAATAAATCAGAGTATGAAAAAAAATATAAAAAATCTTTAAAAAATAATGATGAATTTTGGAAAAAAGAAGGGAAAAGAATAACTTGGATTAAACCTTACAAAAAAATAAAAAACGTAAAGTATAATAAAGATGAAGTTCGTATTAAATGGTATGAAGATGGAACCTTAAATGCTTCTGCAAACTGTATTGATAGACATCTTAAAGATAAAAAAGATAAAACAGCAATTATCTGGGTTGGAGACGATCCAAAAGATACAAAGAAAATTTCTTATAATCAATTACATAAAGAAGTTTCAAAAACTGCTAATGCTTTAAAAGAACTTGGAGTAAAAAAAGGTGATCGTGTTACAATTTATTTAACAATGATACCAGAATTGGCATTTTCAATGTTAGCTTGTGCAAGGATTGGTGCAATTCATTCAATTATTTTTGGTGGTTTTTCGGCTGAATCCATTGCTGGAAGAATTGATGATTGTAAATCTGATTATGTAATAACTGCTGATGAAGGTATTAGAGGAGGGAAAATAATTCCTTTAAAATATACTGTTGATGAAGCACTTGCAAAATGTCGAAACATTAAGAAATGTATTGTAGTTAAAAAAACTGGCAACTATATAAATTGGGATAATGAAAGAGATGTTTGGTATCATAAAATAATTAAAAATGTATCTAGTCAGTGTAATCCTGAAGAAATGAGTGCAGAAGATCCATTATTTATACTTTATACTTCTGGATCAACTGGAAAACCTAAGGGAGTTCTTCATACTACAGGTGGTTATATGGTTTATGCTTCCATGACTCATCAATATATTTTCAATTATAAACAAAAAGACATTTATTGGTGTACTGCAGACATTGGGTGGATAACAGGGCATAGCTATATAATTTATGGACCTCTAGCTAATGGTGCAACAACTATAATGTTTGAAGGTATTCCCACATATCCTGATAGTTCTAGATGGTGGCAAATAGTTGATAAATATAAAGTTAATATTTTTTATACAGCTCCAACTGCTATTAGAGCATTAATGAGAGAAGGTGATGGACCTGTTAAAAAAACATCAAGAAAATCTTTAAAACTATTAGGAACTGTTGGAGAGCCTATTAATCCAGAAGCATGGAAGTGGTATTATAAAACTGTTGGAGATTCAAAATGTCCTATAGTTGATACATGGTGGCAAACTGAAACTGGAGGAATATTAATAAGTCCGCAAACTGGTGCTATTAATTTAAAACCAGGCTCTGCTACAAAACCATTTTATGGAATTAAGCCTGTTATTGTAGACCAATCTGGAAATACTTTAAAAGGTGAATGTGAAGGAAAACTGTGTATAGCTCAATCTTGGCCAGGACAGATGAGAACAGTTTATGGTGATCACCAAAGATTTATCGACACTTATTTTTCACAATTTGATGGAAAATATTTTACTGGCGATGGATGTCGTAGAGATAAAGATGGATATTATTGGATTACAGGTCGAGTAGATGATGTAATTATTATATCTGGACATAATCTAGGGACAGCAGAAGTAGAAAGTGCCTTTGTTGCACATCCAAGAGTTGCCGAGGCGGCAGTAGTTGGTTTTCCTCACGATATTAAAGGTAACGGCTTATATTGTTATGTAACTTTAAATGTAGGAGAAAAAGAAGATGGAGATCTTGAAAGAGAACTAAAACTTTGGGTTAGAAAAAAAATAGGCCCAATCGCAACACCAGACTTCATTCAATTTTCACCAGGTCTTCCTAAAACAAGATCAGGAAAAATAATGAGAAGAATTTTGAGAAAAATTGCAGCTAATGAGCATGATCAACTTGGAGACACAACAACTCTTGCAGATCCAAGTGTTGTAAAAAATTTAGTTGATAATAGAAAAAACAATTAAAAATTAATTAATTTTGTAAATTCTTTTTGAATATTTTCCCATTTTAAAATCATAGAATTCAAAACTATTTTTCTATCCAAATTTTTTAATTCTTGAGCTACAGGAGACCATTCATATAAAGCTAAAGCACTTTCATTAAATGGCCATGAATTATAATATTTTCTCCAATTTATTTTTTCCAGTCTTTCTTTGAATTTTTCTTTTCCTTTTGAAATTACTTCTTGTGGCATTTCATTTGTTATTTCATCATTTAAAATTTCTTCATATATATTATACGCCTTTTTTGTTTCATCATGACCATGAAATACATACAAATATGATAGACAATAAAAAGTAAGATCTTGAAGTGCTATAGAATAAATATTCCACTTTGCTTTATTGATTGATGTTAAAAAAATTTCATCATCAAACATTAAAACATATTTTGTCCCCATTCTTGTTTTTAGATAACCGTATAATGTAACCTGAGAAACCCATGATGATTTTTTTTGAATAAATTCCGTAAGATCTTTAATATTTTTTATTTTTTTTTTAGGTATAAAAGCTTTAAGCAATGAAAATAAGTAGATCTTAAAATCTTCAAGCTTAATATCTTTTAAATTAAATTTATATTTTAAAGCCATGTCTAATATATTTAAATAACACTACCTGAGGTTGTTTTATATTAAAAAAATACAATAAATTGCACTGTTTTTTTAGATAGGATTCTACAACATTATAAGTATGGTACGCTCGTTTTAAACAATAAGGGGAATAAAATATGTCAAAACAAGCAAAACACTGGGAAAAAACCAGAAGTTTGCTATTTATAACTTTAGCAATTTGGTTTGTTTTCTCAATTGGCATCTTTTTTTTCGGAGCCGAAATGGAAGCATCTAGCTTTAGACCACTTGGATATCCATTGTCATACTACATGACATGCCAAGGATCACTTGGAATTTTTGTAATATTAATTTTTTGGTTTGCAAATCAACAAGAAAAAATAGATGAAGAATTTGGTTACTCTGAAAAGGAGGATGACTAAATGATTAAAGGAAAATTTATAGACAATTTGCCAAAAGTCTATGGAATATACACTGGAGGTTTTCTAGTATTTATAATCTTAATGGCAATTGCCGAGTCAATGGGTATGTCTGCGAAATTAATAGGTATATTTTTCGTATCATTTACCGTTGGTATTTATGCAATTATTGGTTATCTATCAAGAACACTTCAACTGGATGCATATTACGTAGCTGGAAGACAAGTTCCAACAGTATTTAACGGAATGGCGACTGCAGCAGACTGGATGTCTGGTGCTTCATTCGTTGCAATGGCTGGTGGTATTTATTTTAAAGGCTATGGATATATGGCGCTACTAGTCGGATGGACTGGTGGATATGTGTTAGTTGCATCTTTGTTGGCACCATACCTTAGAAAATTTGGATGTTATACAGTTCCAGATTTTATAGGTACAAGATACGGTGGTAACTTAGCAAGAGTATCGGCTGTTATAGTATTAACAGTAGCTTCATTTACGTATGTGACAGCTCAGATTAATGCTACAGGAACTATTGCTTCAGTTGCATTAGATATTCCATTTGGAATAGCTGTGTATGTTGGATTAGCAAGTATATTAATTTGTTCTATGCTTGGCGGAATGAGAGCCGTTACTTGGACGCAAGTTGCACAATACATTGTGTTAATTATAGCTTACTTGCTTCCAGTATTCTGGATAAGTAATAAAATGGGTGCTGGTATTTTTCCACACTTCATGCTAGCAGATGAAGTTGCTAGAATTGCGGATCTTGAATCACAATTTGGACTTGGAACAGTTAAAAATACTGCAGCTGATTTAGCTACAGTGCCAAAAGGTTTAGCTGGTATAACTAAAGCTCACTCCGAAGTTAACACTACACCTTGGAAATTTATTTCATTAGCAGTGTGTATGATGGCTGGAACAGCTTCATTACCTCATGTTATGATGAGATATTTTACTACTCCAAGTGTAAAATCAGCTAGAAGATCAGTAGGTTGGTCACTATTCTTTATATTCTTACTTTACTCTTCTGCGCCGATGTTAGCTACGTTATCAAAACTATCTTTGATGGATCCAAACCTGGCAACAGGAATTATTGGTAAATCAATAACTGAAGTTCAAAATATAGATTGGTATCAAAACTGGAACCAAGCAAACTTAATGTTTGTAAGCGACTTTAACGGAAATGGAACACTTGAATTAAACGAGTTTTTTATGGGTGGTAAAGCCGTTGTATTGGCTACTCCAGAAATTGCAGGATTACCTTATGTGATTTCAGGTTTAGTTGCTGCTGGTGGTATGGCTGCTGCCATGTCTACTGCAGATGGTTTAGTTTTAGCAATTGCAAATGCTTTATCTCATGACTTGTACTACAAGATCATTGACCCTAAAGCAGAAACTGCAAAAAGATTAATTGTTGCAAGGGTATTACTTGTAATAATTGGTTTTGCTGGAGCTACTATCGCAGCTCTTGAGATTCAAGGTATCTTAGGTTCGGTTATCTGGGCTTTTGACTTTGCAATGTCAGGATTGTTCTTCCCACTAGTATTAGGAGTATGGTGGAAGAGAGCAAATGCACAAGGTGCTGTTGCAGGAATGCTTCTAGGTCTAATCTCTGGTACAGCGTATCTAATTTGGGTACGTAATGGTGGAGCTGGATTCTGGGGTGTTACTCAACTTACATTCGGAATAGTTGGATCAGCAGTTAGTTTAGTATCTATGGTAGCTGTTAGTTTAATGACTAAAGCACCAGATGCTGCTACTCAAAGAATGGTTGATGAAGTACGTATACCTAGCGGTAAAACAGTACTTGGAAAACAACACTAAATAATTATATAATTTTAAGGGGCGATAATTTCGCCCCTTTTAATTTAAATATCTTAAATGTCTGCAAACTTTCATCCTTTAGTCTATTTAATCGATTATGTAATGGGCATGATTATGTGGACATTAATTGGTAGAGTGGCGATGAATATCTTTCAAAGAGAAGATTCTGAATTTTTTTTCATGAAAATATTTGTAAAATTAACAGATCCATTAATAAATTTATTCAAACCAATAACGCCTTCGTTCATAATAAGGCCCATTGTTCCACTTTATGTAGCTTGGTTTTTTTTCATGTTTAGATTTTATCTAATGCCATATTTATTAGGATATTCTGTTATGGGTATGCTATCTTTTCCTTTAGAAAGTGAAATTGCTACACAAATTTACCAAATTTTTGGCAAAAATTAATTCAAATTAAAATCTAAAATTGATACTAGTTATCTAGTATTCAATGAAAAAAATAAAAATTTCACCTTCAATTTTATCAGCAGATTTTAGTCAATTAGGTAATGAAATTAAAAGACTTGAAGATGGAGGTGCTGATATGATTCATGTTGATGTAATGGATGGTCATTTTGTTCCAAATTTAACTATAGGGCCACCAGTAATTAAAGCTTTAAGAAATTATACAAAATTACCTTTCGATGTCCATTTGATGATAACGCCAGTTCATAAATATATTAAAAATTATGCTGAAGCTGGAGCTGATATTATAACAATACATCCAGAAGCAACTGACAATTTAAAAGAATCAATTAATCATATAAGAGAATTAGGAAAAAAAGTTGGGGTTTCTTTAAATCCAAATACAAAAATTGATATTATTAAAGAATTTTTTTCTGAAATAAATTTAATTTTAATAATGAGCGTTCATCCTGGTTTTGGAGGTCAGAAATTTATACCTGAAGTTTTAGTAAAAATAAAAGAATTAAAAAAAATAAAGGACCAAAAAAATTTTAATTTTGACATTGAAGTTGATGGAGGAATTAATTTTGATAACAGTAAACTTGCAATAGAAGCTGGTGCAAATATTCTTGTATCAGGCACAACAATTTTCAAAAACAACAACGGTAATATTAAAAAAAATATTGATACTTTAAAAGCAAGTTAAAGAGTAATGATTTTTAAAAATTCATTAAACTATATAAGTCAATTTTTTTTTTTCTTTACAAGCAAAGCAAGAAATTTTTATTTAAATTCTAACATTTATAATAAAAAAATTTCTAAAATTAATGATAAAAATTTAGAATATAAACCTAGTCCAAGTATATTAGATTGTTTAATTAAGTATGAGAAAAAAAATAAAATAGAAGACTTTTCACTAAACTCTATTTGGACAAATAAAAATATAAAAGAAAAAGATTATAAAAAATTACATAGCTTTTTTTGGTTATTCACATTAGATTTAAAATCTTCTAAACAATCTACTCAATTAATTATTCTTAAATGGATAGAATCTAATTATAACTACAATTATAAAAGTTGGGATGTTGACATTCTTTCAAAGAGAATAATTGCCTGGATATCTAATTCAAAATTAACTTATGAAGATAGTAATCAAGAATATAAAACAAAATTTAATTCTATTATTCAAAAACAAATTAACCACTTAATAAATGAAATAAAGAGATCAGATTGGATTGATGATAAAATGATAGGATGTGCGGCAATAATTCTAACAGGCCTTTCCTTTCATGACAAATCGGGATATCTAAATTTTGGATTAAACTTACTTAAAAAAATAATTAAATTTTCATTCGATAATGAAGGATTCCCAAAATCAAGAAGTATAAGACAATTAAATTTTTATTTAAAATATTTTATATTAATTAGAGAATGGTTAAAAGAATCTCAAAATGATACACCCGAATATATTGATGAAGCTATATATTATTTGGGTCAAGCTTACTCATTAATTTTTCAAAATTTTAAAAAAAATATTCTATTTAATGGAAATAATGAAATTAATAACAACGATTTTGATAATTATTTAAAAAGATATGGTTACAAATTTAAAAATGAAAATAATGAGATTGCAGGTTATTCAATTTTAAAAAATAAAAAAAATGCACTTATAATGGATATTGGCCCATCTCCAGAAAAAAAATTTTCTAATAACTATCAAGCAGGAGCTTTATCTTTTGAAATTATATCTGGTGACAAAAAACTAATTTGTAATTCTGGCTATTTTCAAAATTATAAACATCAACTTAATGACCTTTCAAAATCAACTGCTTCACAAAGTACTTTAATTATTGATAATCAATCTTCCTGTAAGTTAAGAAAACAAGGTAATAAAAATTCAATTGTTGAAAATGGATTAAAAATCACCAACAAATCAGTTATATGTGAAAAAAATTATTGGAGCATAAGAGCTGCACATGATGGATATAGCAAACAGTACGGTATTATTCACGATAGACAAATTGAATTTTTTCCAGAAAATAAGAAATTCATTGGAATTGATAAGTTAATTATAAAAAAAAAAAATAAAAGTACAAATTTTGAAATTCGTTTTCATTTAGAACCAAATGTAAAAACTATGAAAACACAAGATGGTAAATCAATATTTATAGAGCTTGAAAATGAAGGATGGAAGTTTACATGCGATGGACACACTATTGATATAGAAACAGGTTTATATTTTGGTAAAAAAAATTCATACGTTGAAAATAAAAATATATTTATTTCTGGCATGACTCAAAATGAAAATCAGATTATAAAATGGGAATTGATCAAAATATAAAATGAAAAAAATAAAAAAGGCGTTAATTTCTGTATCTAATAAAGAAGAATTAATGCCTCTCTTAAATACACTATCCAAGTATAAAATAAAATTAATTAGTTCTGGTGGAACTTATAATAAAATAAAAAAATTAAAACACAAATGTATTGAAATTTCCAAATATACTAATTCTCCAGAAATTTTAAATGGCAGAGTAAAAACACTACATCCAAAAATTCATGCAGGAATATTAAGTAAAAGAAATAATAAATCTCATAAAAAAGAATTAATAAAAAATAATTTTGATGAAATTGATTTGGTAATTGTAAATTTTTATCCATTCGAAGAAACATTAAAAAACACAAAAAATCATTCTAAAATTATTGAAGATATAGATGTTGGAGGGCCAACCATGGTTAGAGCTGCTGCTAAAAACTATAATGACGTAACAGTAATCACTTCGCCAAAACAATATAAGGGATTAATAAATGAACTTCGGTTCAATAAAGGTTCAACCTCATTAACTTTTAGACAAAAAATGTCAGAAGAAGCTTTTTCAGAAACTGCCTACTATGATGCTTTAATTTCTAACTATTTTAATAAAATTTCTAAAAATTTTTTTCCCAAAAAAAAAATTTTTTACAGTAATTTAGTTGAAAAATTAAGATATGGAGAAAATCCTCACCAAGAAAGCGCAGTTTATTCTAAAACTAATAAATTAGATATTTCACAAATTCATGGAAAACAGTTAAGCTATAACAATTATAACGACATATTCTCAGCTTTAATAATTTCTAAGTCTCTACCAAAAAATATTGGCACAGTAATTGTAAAACATGCTAACCCATGCGGTGTTTCTATAAATAAGAATAATAAAAAAAGTTATCAATTAGCATTAGCATGTGATCCTGTAAGTGCCTTTGGTGGTGTCGTATCATGCAATTATAAAGTTAATAAAAATTTAGCTTTAGAATTAAATAAAATTTTTTTAGAAGTTATAATTGCTAATGGTTTTGAAAAAGAAGCTATTAGAATCTTAAAAAAAAAAAAAAATTTAAGAATTATTGACGCAAAAAATTTGGCTTTTGAAAATATGTATAATTTTATGTCAAATTTCAATTCTATTTTAGTTCAATCGACAGACATAAATCCATTTGTTAAAAAAAATTTTAGAATTGTATCAAAGAAAAAACCTTCTGCTATTGAATTGAAAAATTTAATTTTTGCTTTTAATATATGTAGATTTGTTAAATCAAATGCAATTGTTTTAGCAAAAAATAATACTACTGTTGGAATTGGCTCAGGCCAACCAAGTCGATTAGATAGTTGCAAAATTGCAATAAATAAAATGCATCAATTTCAAAAAACTAATAATACTGATGGGATAGTAGCTGCTTCAGATGCATTTTTTCCATTTGTAGATGGAATTGAAACTTTAGTTCAAGCTGGTATTTCTGCTATAATTCAACCATCTGGATCAATCAGAGATAAAGAAATAATTAAGTTTGCCAATAAAACTGAAACGGTCTTGGTATTTTCAAAAACAAGACATTTTAAACACTAAACTATTTTATCTACTTTGGCGGCAAGAACAAAATCACTTTCATGTAAACCTTTGATAGAATGAGTAAAAATTTTTATTTTAGCATAACCCCACCCAAACCATATATCTGGATGATGTCCTTCTTGTTCTGCAATTTCACCTACTTTATTTATAAAGTTTTGACTTTCTAAAAAATTTTTAAACTTGAACTCTTTAATCAAATAAAAAATTTTAGACTCATCTTCTTTAACTTCCCATCCATCTACCATTTTTAGATATTTGTGTATTTCAGTTATATCAAAACTTGGTATACCTCCCTCACAAGGAATACATTTTTTATTTGCTAAATCACTCATAAATAATTTTCATTTTCTTGGAGCGGGCAAAGGGGGTCGAACCCTCGACCTTCTCGTTGGCAACGAGACGCTCTACCACTGAGCTATGCCCGCTTGTTAAAAAGTTATTATAGATAGAGGTTTTTTTTAATGCAAGAAATAATAAAAATTTGTTAAGTTAATGAATGGATAATAAAAATAAATTGCCAAATAAAATTCCTATATTTCCAATATCAAATTTTATAATTTTTCCTAAAACAACCGTTCCATTAAATATTTTTGAGCCAAAATATATTGAAATGGTTGATGATAGTATGAAAAATTCAAGAATGATAGGTATGGTACAACCAAAAAAAAATTCTAATACCTCTATCCCTGAATTATATAACATTGGATGTTTAGGAAAAATAACAAGCTTTAATGAAAGCGAAGATGGAAGATATTTAATTATTTTAAATGGTCTTAGTCGTTTTAAAATTATTGATGAAATAGAAAATAATAAACTTTATCGTGAATGCAATGTTAGTTTTAATGAATTTAAAAATGATATTAATTCTAACGAGGAAGAAATTAAATTTACTGATCTTGAACTTATATTTAAAAATTTAAAAAATTTATTTCAAAAAAAAGGTTATATTATCAATTGGAAAGAATTGGAAAAACAAGATCTAAACCAAACAATTAATACACTTGCAATGGCTTCACCTTTTTCTTTAGAAGAAAAACAAGCATTGTTAGAAACTCAAAATCTAATTTCAAGAAAATTTAAATTAGAAGAAATTATTAAAACTTATATATTGGATGATTTTAGTAACACAACTATTCAGTAAATTTTAAATTGATAATCCCTGATCTGCATATTTAGATACAAAATTGTTAAATAATTTATTTTTACCTAAAAATTTTACTAATTGATTCAAATAATTGCTTTTATACTTGCTATCAAATTTAAAAAACTCATAAATAAAATCATTACCAGAGGAAAAAATAAAATTAAAATGTTTAGTTTTATTTTCAAAATCTTTATAAACTGAATGATCTATCTGCAAACCTAAATCAACACGTTCTTTTACAATTTTTGACAAAATTTTTATATCCCTTAAAGTCATATTAAAACCTTGTCCTGCAAGCGGATGAATTTTATGAAGACTATCACCAAAATTCATTAAATTTTTATAATAATATTTTCTAGTAACAGAAAAATTTAATTTAAATTTTTCTAATTTACCCAACCTTTTAATTTCATATTTTTTATTATATTGAAAAATTAAATTTTTAATTTCTTTTTCACTAAAAGTTATTTTTTTATTAATTACTGAAAACACTATTGAAGTTTTGAAATTTGAAATCGGTAA
>CACIML010000013.1 GCA_902587735.1 uncultured Pelagibacteraceae bacterium | reverse complement strand
AAAACAATATAGAAGTAGAATGTTCATTAAAATGGAATGCTGGATATAGTGAAGATGTTTATTCTTATACAAATAATATATTTCAAAAAGATGGAGGAACTCATTTACTTGGTTTTAGAAGTGCTTTAACGAGAGTCATTAATAGATATGCGGCTGAAAATAATTTATTAAAAAAAAATAAACTGACTATTTCTGGAGACGATATTAAAGAAGGCCTTACATGTGTGTTATCACTTAAAATGCCAGATCCCAAATTTTCTTCTCAGACAAAAGACAAATTAGTTTCATCTGAAGTAAGAATGATAGTTGAAACTGTTATAAATGAAAAATTATCAATATGGTTTGATCAAAACCCATCTGTTTCAAAAATTATTCTTGCAAAAGTTATCCAGGCAGCATTGGCGAGAGACGTTGCTAGAAAAGCGAGAGAGAATGTAAGGAGAAAAGGAGCTTTAGAATTAACAGGGTTACCTGGAAAATTAGCAGATTGTCAAATTTCAAAACAAGAAGGAACAGAACTTTTTATTGTTGAGGGAGATTCTGCTGGAGGATCAGCAAAACAAGGTAGAAATAGAGAAAATCAAGCGGTCTTACCTTTAAGAGGTAAAATTTTAAATACTTATGTGGATTCAAACGGATCTAAAAAAAATGGAAAAGGGAATGATTTTAGAGTTAAAGCGTTATCAAAAATGATTTCTTCAAATGAAATAGTAACATTAATTAATGCATTAGGATTAGATCCAAAAGTTGAAGATATAGACTTAAAGGATCTAAGATATGGAAAAATAATAATAATGACTGATGCTGATGTAGATGGGTCTCACATTAGGGCATTGTTGCTTACTTTTTTTAACAATAAACCCTTTAATAAGCTTATAGAAAATGGACATGTTTATCTAGCTCAGCCACCATTATATAAAATTAATAAAGGATCAAAAAGTATATACATTAAAGATGAAAAAGAACTTCAAGAATATATTTTAAATAATTCAAAAGAATTAAAAAAATTTAAAAAGAGCAGTAAGGATTTTTTAAAATTTTATGATGAAGAAAAATCAAAAATGAGTATACAAAGATTTAAAGGTTTAGGTGAAATGAATCCAGAGGAACTATGGAGTACAACCTTGAATCCTGAGACTAGAAATTTACTTCAAGTTCAATACTCCAAAAATGTTAAAAAGGACCAAGATATTATCCATACATTAATGGGAAATGATGTGGGCTTAAGAAAAGATTTTATTGTATCTAATGCAATTAATGTTTCAAACTTAGATATTTAAATAATGAAGTTTTTTGAAACTTCTAAACTCTACTCACTTGATAAGTCCACGTATACCACTCTTAGATGGATTGCTTATATTGGACAATTAAGTGCTATTTTAATAGTACAATTTTTTTTTCAATTCAAATTTAATTATTTATTTTCTATTTCAATAGTATGTTTAAGTATTTTAACTAATATTTATTTACAGTTTAAGCTTAAAGATAATCAATTAAACAATTTTAATTCTACATTATACTTATCATATGACATATTACAGTTAGGTTGTTTATTTTTTTTAACCGGAGGAATTACCAATCCATTTATTTTTTTAATAATAATTCCAGCTATATTTTCGGCTCAATATTTAAATGTTTGGAGCTCAATATTATTAGTTATACTTACGAGTATAATTTTATTTATATTAACTTTTTTTTATAATGATCTACCTAACTCTGGAACATTACATTTTCATGCACCACAATATTATCTATATAGTATTCCATTATCGATATTTATAGGCTTAATTTTTTTAGTATATTTTGGAATTAAATTTGGATCAGAAAGCAGAATTAGAAAAAAAGCTTATGATAAAATGCAAGAAATAATGGCAAAAGAAAATGAGCTTCTTTCTTTAGGAGGTCAAGCCGCCGCCGCCGCACATTCACTTGGCACACCTCTTTCAACAATTTTGTTGACTGCAAAAGAACTACAAAAAGAATTTGGAAATAATAAAAAAATTGATAGAGATCTTAATTTATTGGCTATTCAGGCTGAAAGATGTAGAGAAATTCTTACAAAACTAACACTCAATCCTAAAATTAAAGATGATTTTATCAACTCAGAAATTTCCATATATGATTGTATTTTTGAGATTGTAAGATCATATAAAGAATTGAGTAATAAAAAGTTTATAATTAATTCTGGAGAATTTAAAAATCCAATAAGTACTAATAAATCATCAGAAATTGTATATGGACTTAGAAATTTTATTGGTAATGCTAATAAATTTAGTAATGAAAAAATAGAAATATTTTTAAAAAGCAATAAAAAATATACTGATGTTTCTATTAGAGATGATGGACCAGGATTTCCAAAAGATTTAATTGATAAACATAAGTTAGGAGAGCCTTACATTAGAAGTACTGATGATACTCATATTTCAAAATATGGACTAGGGCTTGGAACTTTTATTGCAAAAACTCTTTTAGAAAAAAACTTTGCAAAAATAATTTTTAAAAACTCAAGTGAGACAGGTGGAGCAGAAGTAATTATACAATGGAAAAATAAAGATTTGGTTAATGTTTAGTTAAGTTTTTTTTACTTTCAAATAATCCACTTAATTGTTCTATCATTACATCACCAAGTTCTTGTACATCTGTTATTTTAATTGCTTTTTTGTAATACCTTGAAACATCATGACCTATTCCAATTGCCAAAATTTCTATATCATTTTTATTTTCTATGAATTTGACTATTTTTTTTAAATGCTTTTCTAAATAATCACCAGAGTTTACTGATAATGTTGAGTCATCAACTGGAGCACCATCTGAAATGACCATTAATATTTTTCTTTCCTCTTTCCTTTTGTTTAATCTGTTGAAGGCCCATAATATGGCTTCTCCATCTATATTTTCTTTTAATAAACCCTCTTTAAGCATCAAACCAAGGTTTTTTTTTGCTTGCCTCCAGTGAGTGTCGGCACTCTTGTATATTACATGGCGTAGGTCGTTTAGACGGCCACACTTTTTTGGCTTATTAACTTTATTCCATTCTTCTCTACTTTTGCCACCTTTCCAATTTTTTGTAGTAAAACCAAGTATTTCAACTTTTACCGAACATCTTTCCAAAGTTCTTGATAAAATATCTGCACAAATGGCAGCGATTGTAATGGGGCGACCTCTCATACTGCCGCTGTTGTCAATTAGCAATGTTACTATAGTATCTTTAAAATCTAAATCTTTTTCTTTTTTAAATGAAAGAGAATTGTAAGGATCCATTATAATTCTTGTTAATTTTGAACTATCTAATAATCCTTCTTCCAGATCAAATTCCCAAGATCTGTTTTGTTTTGCTAAAAGTTGTCTTTGTAATTTATTTGCTAATTTTGTGACTAAATCTTGAAAATTAATCAGTTGTTGGTCTAAATTTTTTCTTAATTTACTTACTTCATCAGGATCTGCAAGTGTTTCAGCTTTAACAATTTCATCAAATTCATTTGTAAAAACTTTGTAGTCATTGTCGTGAATATTATTCTTATTTTTTTGAATTACATTTTCGGAACTTTGATTTTCGGATTCTGTATCAATTAATTGTTCATCCATTTCATATTTTTCAAGATCATAATTTCCATCAATTTCATTTTGATTTTCGTCTTGTTTAGTTTTTTCTTGTGTTTCTTTAGATTGTTTTTGATCGTTGTTTTCTGAGTTATTATCCTGCTCATCTTCATTTTTTTCATCTTCATTTTTTTCATTATCGCTTTCAAATATATCCATTTCTTGAAGTATCTTTGAAAATTTAGAGTTATATTTTTCTTGATTTTCTATGTTTTTAATTAAGTAATTAATATGTTTATTCAATGATGAGTTGAATTCTTTTTCCCAAAAACTTAAGATTTTATTTGATAATGGATTAAGTGTTATATCAAAAAAATATTTTAACATATAAAGTTCAAAAGCTTCCACAACATTTACATCTTCTTTTGTTTTTAATTGATCTTTACGTTTTAAAATTAATTTTTGAGAATAGTTTTCTTTTAAGTTCTTTGAAATTCCCTTAAGAATTTGACCTCCTAGAAGCTCGACTCTTATTCTTTCAGCTATGTCGTAAAGCATCTTACATGATGCATTATTTGGTAAATTTTTTTGATATATTTCTTTATTAGAAAATTTTTTTTTTAAAGCTTTTGAATCTGTTTCAGCTCTTAGTCTAATAAAATCATTTTTATTTTCCAAATTATCTAGTTCAAAAAAGTCTAAGTTTTTTGAACTAGAATTTTTATCTTTTTTATCTAAATCAATTTTGTAATCACCCGATATTACTTTTGCGGTAGAAATTAAAACTTTTTTAAATTGTTCTTTAAAATTATCTTCTTTTTTATTCATCTAAATCTGAATATTTATCATTGATTCTGGCAAGTCTTCACCAAAGCATCTTTGATAATATTCAGCTATAATATTTTTTTCCGAATCATCACACTTGTTTAAAAAAGTAACTCTAAAAGCATAACCAGTATCTGAAAAAATTTGACTGTTTACCACCCAATTTAAAACTGTTCTTGGACTCATTACCGTAGAAATATCTCCTGCTATAAATCCTCTTCTGGTTAGCGATGCAACTTTGATCATATTAGATACTTTTTCTTTTCCTTTAGCATTATTTAAGCTTTTATTTTTTGCTAAGACTATTTCCATTTCTCTTTCTAAACTTAAATAGTTTAATGAAGTAACTATTTCCCATCTATCCATTTGAGCTTGGTTAATTTGATTTGTACCTGAATACAAACCTGTTGTATCACCTAATCCAATTGTATTTGCTGTTGCAAATAATCGAAAATATTTATTTTGTTTTACAATCTTATTTTTATCTAAAAGCGTAAAATATCCATCGCTCTCTAAAATTCTTTGTAAGACAAACATAACGTCACTTCTACCAGCATCATATTCATCAAAAACTAAAGCAACTGGATTTTGGAAAGACCAAGGCAATATTCCTTCTTTAAATTCTGTTACTTGTTTTCCATCTTTAATTACAATTGCGTCTTTTCCAATAAGGTCAATCCTACTAATGTGTGAATCAAGATTTATTCTCACACATGGCCAATTTAATCTTGCTGCTACCTGAGTTATATGAGTGCTTTTTCCTGTGCCATGATATCCATGAACAATTACTTTTTTATTATGTAAAAAACCACTAAGAATGGCCAAAGTAGTGTCACGATCAAATTTATAATCTTTGTCTACTTCAGGTACAAATTCATTTTTTTTCGAAAAAGCATCTACCTGCATTTCACTATCAATTCCAAAAGTTTGTTTTACGGATAATTTTATATCAGGCTGAATATTTAAATTAGGTGTCAATTTTTTCTCTATAAGTATTTTTTAGTTGTGTATATGCCAATGTTATTAGCTTTAGCTTTTCTTCGTATTTTTTATTTCCTGAATTCATATCAGGGTGAAATTTTTTGACAAGGTTTTTAAATTTATTTTGTATTTTTTCCCATTTTAAACCAACTGAAATTCCCAAAATGCCAAAAGCTTTTATATCTTTATGGTCAAATTTAAATTGATCCATATAGTCATATTGACTTTTTATTTTAGACTTATCAAAGTCATCTTTTAAGGCATTATTCCAAAGAACTTTAAAAAAATTATCTGAAGAGTTAAAACTTTGTGTAGGCTTATGCCAAGTTATGTCTGATTTTAAAAAATTGTAAATTTGTTCATCATTCATTCCTGAAAAATAGTTCCAATTTTTATTAAATTCTTTGACATGATTTAAGCAAAGCAACCTAAAATTTTTGCTATTATCTTTTTCAATTGGAGCTTTATATTCTCCAATCTCAAAACAATTATTCCAATCACAAATATTTTTCATAGTGTATAATAATACTAATAATTTTTATGAATATAAATAAATTAATTTTAATTGTTGAAAAAAAGATAAAAAAAAACATTTCGTTAGAATATATAAATATTGAAGACAAAACTTTTATTCATAAAAAGCACAAAACACACCAGAGTGGAAAGTTTCATCTTAAATTGAGCATTAAACATTCAGAGTCAGACAAAATTAATAAAATAGAATTGACAAAAAAAATTTATAAAATTTTAGATAAAGAATTAAAAAAATATATACATTCTATTCAGATTTTAATTAACTAGTTCTTTTTTAAGAAAAGATTGTATTTTTTTTATTTCAAAATTTAAATCAAATGATGGTTTACCAATTTTTTTTAATAAAATTAAATTAATTTTATTATTATTATTTTTTTTGTCTTTTTTGATAAATGAAACTATATGGTTTAGCTTAATAGAAGAAATTTTTTTTTTTAATTTAAATTGAGCTAGGTGATCATAAATTAATTTAAACTCACTTTTTGATAACAATTTATTATTGAAACTAAATTTAGAAGCATTCATTATTCCAAGCATTACCGCTTCTCCATGACTTAGTTTTTTTGAGTATTGCAAAGCAGCTTCATAAGCATGGCCAAACGTGTGACCGAAATTTAATATTTTTCTTAAATTTTTTTCTTTTTCATCTATTTCAATTACTTTTTTTTTAATCAAACAACTTTTATAGATTGATTTTTCTATAAATGGTTTTTTTAAATTTAATATTTTATTGAAATTTTTATTTAAGAATAAAAAAAATTTTTTATTAGCAATTAATGAATGTTTTAAAATTTCACCATAACCGCAGACAATTTCTCTTTTTGGCAAAGTTTTTAAAAAAATTGTATCAGATATTACTAAACTTGGCTGATAAAATGATCCAATTGAATTTTTTCCATGAATCGAATTTATGCCTGTTTTTCCTCCGATTGAAGAATCTACTTGAGCCAATAATGTAGTAGGAATATTAATAAATTTAATTCCTCTTTTAAAAATACTTGATGCAAAGCCTGATACATCACCTGTAATACCTCCACCAATTGATATTAAACAGTCATTTCTGAAAAAATTTTTTTTTAAAAGTATTGATAAAATTTTATTAACACTAATTTGATTTTTATTTAATTCACTAGCTTTAAAAATATAAACTATGATTTTTTTTTTTGGCAAAGACTTAAGAATTTTTTTAACTAAATTTTTTGGAACTTTATTATCAATCACTAACAAACATTTGGTAAATTTTATTGAGCAGTTTTTTAATAATTTTGATAGTTTAGTTATAAGCCCTGATCCAATAAAAATTGGGTATTTGTGATCTTTAGTATTTATTTGCAGTTTAACTGTGCTCATATATCTTTAAAATTTTGTTAACTATTTCAGTTTTTTTTAGTTTGTGACAGTTTATTTTAAATTGTGCTTTAGAGTATATTTTTGTACGTTTTTCAATCAGTTCTAAAATTTCACTATCATTTAAATTAAATGCAACAGGTCTTTTTTTGTTTTTTTTAATTCTTTTTAATAATGTTTTAGCATCACAATTGAGCCAAAAAGAAAAATTATTTATAAGAATTTCCTTTCTAATTTTCTCATTTATAAAACTACCTCCACCAAGCGATATTATATTATTATCTAATCTTAAAACTTTTAAAGTAATTTTTTCTTCAAAATTTCTAAAAAAATTTTCTCCTTTTTTTTCAAATATTTCTGAAATTTTCATTTTAGCTTCATTTTCTAAAACATTATCTATGTCAATAAACTTTAAATTTAACTTTTTTGAAATCAAAGAGCCTATTGTGGACTTTCCAGATCCCATCATTCCTACTAAAACTAGGTTTTTTTTTGATTTCATAAGTTTCTTTATTGAAAAAACACAAATATGTCTTAATTTGAAATTATTAAAACGATATATGCAATTTCAAAGAAATACAAGTACTAGCAAATCAAGAGCTCTTACAAAAATAATAATTAAAGTTACTTTGCTTTTTTTGTTATTTTTTATTGCAATTGTGCTGTTTGATAAAATAGATTTTCCCTCACCTAACAAATCAATTGAAAAAATTATATCAAATGAAAATCTTAAAATTGTTAAGTAAAAAAAATTTATCAATTATTTTAGGTTTTTTCTTTTTATTTACTTTAAAAGGCTATTCCACAGAGCCTGTGGATATTTGGAATGTAGACATAAAAAAAATAACAACTGAAAATTCTCCTAAAGAAGAGAATACTGAAAATGAAATAATTTCAAAAAGCTCAATTTATGAAATGCAATCAGAAAAAAAAAACGAATTTGAAATTCAAGAGGAAGAAACATTTTTTTCTAAAAAAATAGAAATTGCTGGTTTATATGATCCAGCTGAAAATGGTCTTACAATCGATATGTGGTCTAATACTAATGGAAAACAAATTTTAAAACTTTTAAATAAAATTAAAGAAATTAAGTTATCGAATGATGCCAAAGAAATTTTAAATATATTGCTTTTAACAAATTCTTATTTTCCGCAACAAGATATTTCAAATGAGCAATTTTTAAAATTAAAATTAGATTGGTTAATTTCAACTGGTGATTTTCAATTAATGGAAAATTATTTAATTAAAAATCAAAATTTAAATAGAAATGAACAATTGATTATATTTATGGTTAATGAATATTTATCAAGAGCAGAACTTGAAAAATCGTGTGAAGTATTTTCAAAAATTAAAGAAGTTATTAACAACAATTACTTATCAAAGTTTAATATTTACTGTTTAATTAATACCGGTAGAAGAGAAGAAGCACAATTACAGTTCGATATTAAAAAAGAATTAGGCTTTAAGGATGATTTTTTTGAAAGAAAATTTAATTATTTAATGAAATATAATGAACAAATTGATCCTGATATTTCTGACAAAACAATTTTAGATTTTCATTTATCACACATAACGAACGATGAGTTTAAATTTGAGCCAAATGAAACTACATCAAAAATTATATGGCGATATCTTTCAAGTTCAAATTTATTAGAAGGTATAGAAAATATTGATTTAGAAGATCAAAATAAAATTTTTTCAATAGAAAAAGCTGCACATGAAAGAAACTATAGTGAAAAAGAATTATTTGATCTATATAAGAGATTTCAGTTTAATATAAATCAACTTTTGACAGTTAAACAATCTTACAAGCTTTTATCAAATGTAGAAGCAAGAGCACTTGTTTATCAAGGAATTTTAATTACTAATGAAAACGTAGCCAAGATAGAATTAACAAAAATTTTAAAAGACTTGTTCGTAAAAGATGGCATTCAAGATGCATTTAAAGATGAATTGTCTAAAATTTTAAAAGAAATAGATATATATGAAGTTCCATCAAATTATACAAATTTTTATTATGAATTTACTAGTAAAGAAAAAGAAGAAGAAAGTTTAACTAAAATTAAAATTAATAATAAAATTATACATCAGTCCAAACTATTAAATTATTTTACAAAAGATATAAAAAAAGAAAATATTGAAAAAGATTTAAATGATTTATTAAAAAAAATAAAAAAAAATAAAAAATATTATATTTCTACTAAAGACATAATTTTGATTGAGTCTTTAAAGTCAGATGGAGTGCAGATATTAAAAAATTATGAAGATTTATATGAAGTAGATAATTCTAATATGCCTAATGATATTCAATTATTAATTGATAATGGAGAATCGGGTTTAGCTTTATTAAGACTTGTAGAAATTATTGGTCAAGATGAAATAGAGACTATTGGACCAGAAACATTATATTTTATAATAAGTACTTTAAATCAACTTGATATCGATCCTTTAAGAAATAAAATTTTATTAAAAGTTCTTCCTTTAAAAGTTAAAAAATATAATTAAAATAATAATAAATTATGACAGTTAAAACAATTTTAACAGAGCCTAATAAAATACTAAGACAAATTTCCCAGCCAGTTGAATATGTTGGAGAAAATGAGCAAAGATTAATGAATGATATGCTTGAAACTATGTATGCAGCAAAAGGTATAGGACTTGCAGCAATACAGATTGGTTTTCCAAAAAGAATAATAGTGTTAGATCTAGCTAAAGATCAGACAGAAAAAAATCCCATGTATTTTGTTAATCCAATTGTTCATAATAAAGATACAGAACAAAAAACTTATGAAGAAGGTTGTTTATCTGTACCAGGTCAATTTGCAGAAATTGCAAGACCTAAAAAAGTTGAAATTGAATATTTAGATTATTATGGCGAAAAAAAACTACTTAAAGCAGAAGGTTTGTTGGCTACATGCATTCAACATGAAATGGATCATTTAGAAGGAATTTTATTTATTGATTATTTATCTAAATTAAAAAAATCAATCATAATTAAAAAATTATCTAAACAGAAAATTAGACCTGAAAGAATAGTAGTTTAATTAATGTTGAAAAAAATTGTCTTCATGGGCACATCTTTTTTTGCTGTGCCAATTTTAAAATCCTTATATCAAAATGGCTATCCAATTTCTGTAGTTTATACTCAACCACCTAAAAAATCAAAGAGAGGAATGGGTGTTAATCCCACTCCTATACAAAGCATATCTGAAACATTAAATCTAGAAATTAGAACTCCATCTTCACTCAAAAATAATAAAGAGGAATATGAATATTTAAAAAAATTAAATCCAGATATTGCAATTGTTGTTTCCTATGGTCAAATTATTCCAAAAGAAATATTAAGTTTAACTAAAAAAAACTTTATTAATATTCACGCATCTCTTTTACCGAAGTGGAGAGGAGCAGCTCCAATTCAAAGATCAATAATGAATTCAGACAAACAAACAGGTATAAGCATTATGAAGCTTGAAGAAAAGTTAGATACAGGACCTATTTGTAATTCTTACTCTTTAAATATTTTGGAAAATGAAAATTCAGAGAGTTTATCGGAAAGACTTTCTTTATTAGCTGCTGAAAAAATAATAGATGATATAGACGCTATTTTAGGTGATAAAATAGTTTTTAAACCTCAGGATGACACAAAAGCTAGTTATGCAATCAAGATATCAAAATCTGAAGCAAGAATTGATTGGTCTGATTCTGCAAAAAATATAATTGGAAAAATAAATGGTTTGTATCCAAATTCTTACTTTATTTATAATGGTGAGCGTTACAAACTTCTTAAAGTTGAACTATCTGCTAAAATTGGAGAACCAGGTAGTGTTTTAAGTGATAATTTAGAGATAGCGTGCAAAGATGGTTCAATAAAGGTTTTAGAGATTCAAAAAGAAGGAAAGCGTCAACAAAAAATAAATGAATTTATGCATGGATCTCAAATTAAAAAGGGGGTCAAATTTCAATAATGCATAGATATCAGATTTTAATTGAATACGTTGGAATTAATTTTATTGGTTGGCAAATTCAGTCAAAAGGAAATTCTATTCAAAAACTAATTCAAAATAAAATATCTAAACTTTTAAAAGAAAAGATAAGTCTCATTGGTTCCGGTCGCACAGACAAAGGTGTTAATGCTTGGGGTCAATCAGCTCATTTTGATACTAAAAAAAAAATTATTAATGTAAAAAAATTTATTCAATCATTGAACTTTTTTTTAAATCAAAAATTAATATCTATAACAGAAATAAAAAAGAGAAATTTAAATTTTCACGCAAGATATTCTGCTAAAGAAAGAATCTATGAATATATTATTTTGAATAGAATAGCCCCAGCATCGTTGGATAAAAATAAAGTTTGGCATATCAAAAAAAAATTAGATCTTGAAATCATGAAAAAAGGAGCGAAGAAATTATTAGGAACTCATGATTTTTCAACATTTAGGGCATCCAACTGTTATTCAGAAAGTCCTATTAGAACAATGAAAAAAATTAATATCAAAAGAATAAATAAAAAAGTTGTAATTCAATTTAAATCTAGATCCTTTTTAAGAAATCAAGTGAGATCTATGGTTGGTTGCTTGAAATATTTAGGTGAAAAAAAATGGAATTTAAAAAAATTTACAGAAGTTTTTAAATCAAAAAAAAGAACTTTGTGTGCACCACCGGCACCTTCACATGGATTATTTTTAGAGAAAGTTATCTATTAACTCTATTATTTTTTTTAAGGCTTAAGCCAAATCTTTTGTTAATACGCCAACGACTTTCAGATCTAACAATATAGCCACAACAATCTTTGGATTTACATTTACAAGGAAATTGTTTGTAATCTGAGTCATAACTAAAACCATAATCACAAGTTAATTCTTCACCTTTTTTAATATCTTTTATAGCAACTACCCAAAGTTTTAAACCTTGACCTTCATACTCACAATTATTTGAACATGAGTGATTAATTAATTTGGCAGTATTCCATGAATAATCTCCATCAAGATCATACCTGCTATTTAGATTGAATAAATAAATTGGTTTTGAATTATCAAATTTTTCAGATTGATCAGTTTTTTTTTTAGTAATAATTTTACCAACATAATCAATAATTCTAGTGCCTTCTTTAATACTCTTAATAGCGTAAAGACCTCGTCCATTTCTATCAATATTTGATTTTTTAATTCTATAAAGTTTCATTAGTACTCTTTAATAAATAATTTTAAATTATCAATTAAATTCTAAGAGTGCGTTAACATGCATTTCTGTGCTTTCTTGAAGTGCATTAAGATCATAACCACCTTCTAAAATTGATACGATTTTTCCTTCACAATATAATTTGGCTAAATTTAATGTTCTTTTAGTTAAATTATAAAAATCTTTAGATGTTAATTGAAGTTGAGCTAATGGATCATCTTTATGTGCATCGAATCCTGCAGACAAAAGTATAAATTCAGGTTTAAATTCTTTGATTTTTTTAAGAACAAATTCATATGCATTTAGATATTCTTCTGAAGTAGTACCAGCAGGTAAAGGAATATTGAAAATATTATTATATTTACCTTTTTCTTTCTCATTACCTGTTCCAGGGTAATAGGGATACTGATGAGTAGAAATATATAAGACTTTTTCATTATCATAAAAAATATCTTGTGTTCCATTTCCGTGATGTACATCAAAGTCAATTATTGCCACTTTTTTGAATTTATATTTTTCTAATAAATAGTGTGCACCAACTGCTACATTGTTATAGATACAAAATCCCATTGCTTTATTTCTTTCTGCATGGTGACCAGGAGGTCTTACGGCACAAAATGCGTTATGAAATTCTTTATTTTGTACTCCGTCTATGGCTGTAATAATTGATCCAACTGCATCTGCGGTAGCTTCTTTACTTCCAGGTGAAATAATTGTGTCACCATCTAAAAAAGACAAACCTTTTTTTGGGAAGGATTTTTCAACAAAATTAATGTAATCTTTATTATGAGTATTTTCTAAAAGTTCTTTTTTATACTTTGATGGTTTTTTCCAAATTAGATTTTTTTTATTTAATTTTTTAAGATTATCTATAATTGCAGTAACCCTGTCAATTTTTTCTGGATGACCATCACCAGTATTATGATTTTGATAAGTATTAGAAGTAATTAAGCCAGTTTTCACTTAAAATAATTTTCTAAAATATTTTTATATATATTGGTTAACCTTTTAAGATCTCTAACAGAAACTGCTTCATCAATTTTGTGCATTGTTTTTCCAACCAGACCAAATTCGACACAGGGCGATATTTTTCTTATAAATCTTGCATCAGATGTTCCGCCAGATGTTGATAACTTTGGTTTTATTTTTGTTATATTTCTAATAGTATTCAGAATCATTTTAGTTGTTTGGTTTGGAGTTGTTATGAAGGCTTCTCCTGATACCGTGTAAGAAATTTTAAAAGAACACTTATTTTTTTTACAAATTTTTCTAAAAATATTATTTAGCTTTCTTTTTAAAGAACTTGACGAATGTTGATTGTTAAATCTTATATTAAATGTTGCCGATGCTTTTGGAGGGATAACATTATCAGCTGTATTTTCAATGTTAATTCTAGTTATTTCTAGATTTGAAGGTTGAAAGTTTTTTGTTCCCTTATCGAGTTTTATATTTTCTATTTCATTTAGTATTTTTACCATAACTGGGGCTGGATTATTGGCATCATGTGGATATGCTACATGACCTTGAACTCCATGAACTGTAAGATATCCAGTTATGCTTCCTCTTCTACCAATCTTCATCATTTCCCCTAGTTTATTCCGGTTAGTGGGTTCACCCACTAAACAAAAATCAATTTTTTCTTTCTTTTTTTTTAAATATTCAACAACTCTTTTTGTACCATTAATGGCCATACCTTCTTCATCACCTGTAATTAATAAGCTTATTGAACCTTTAAATTTTTTGTCTTTAAGTTTGCTTACTGCTGTAACAAAACAAGCAATAGAAGCTTTCATGTCATTTGCACCTCTTCCAATTAAATAATTTCCTTTAACCGCAGGTTTAAATGGATTAACAGTCCAATCTTTTAAATTTCCAGGTGGTACAACATCTGTGTGGCCCGCATAACAAAAATTTGGTCTAGTTTTACCTAATCTTGCATATAGATTTTTTATAGATTTTGAATTTTTTGATTTAAATTCTAAAATTTTACATTTAAATCCTATAGATCTTAATTTTTTTGCTAGGAAATTAATTGTTCCAGCATCTACTGGCGTAACGCTTGGAAATTTCATTAGCTCTTTAGCCAATTGTAATTCGTTGTAAATCTTCATTATTAATCTCTTAGAAGATCGTTTATTGAAGTTTTTGATCTGGTTTGTGAATCTACAGTTTTGACGATATAAACCGCATAAAGATTTTTGTAGTTGCCAGGAACTACTACTGAATAGGGCGGAATATGACCTTTTATTATTTCTTCAGTTTCCCTATTTATTATTTTTGTACTTTGTCCAATATAGCACCCCATTGATAGCACACTTCCTTTTTCTACAATTACTCCTTCAACTATTTCTGACATAGCTCCGACAAAGACATCATCTTCAATTATAGTTGGTAAAGCTTGTGCTGGTTCCAATACTCCTCCAATACCTGTTCCTGCACTAATATGGCAATTTTTTCCTATCTGTGCACAACTTCCTGCACGAGAACCTGTATCCATCATCGTTCCTGAGTCAACATAGGCTCCAATATTTACAAAGCATGGCATAAGCACAACATTTTTACCAATATAAGAACCTCTTCTTACTGGTGAGTTTGGAACCATTCTAAAACCTGCTGCTTCAAAATCACTTTTTTTCCAATTAGCAGTCTTACCTTTAAGTAGGTGAGCTTTATCATACCAAGAACTATAAGGACCAGTTAAGGCTTCCATTTCATGAATTCTAAAACTTAACATCACAGCTTTTTTTATGTACTGATGTGTTGTCCATGTACCATTAATTTTTTCGGCAACTCTTTTTTTTCCTTGGTCTAGATCTTCAATAATTTGGTTTATTGTATCAATTATTGATTTATCAGAATTTTTATTTATCTGATCTTTAATTTCCCAAGCTTCATTTATAATTTTTTCAATATCACTCATATTTGCTATGCTGCTTTTAATATATTAATTTTCTGTAAAAAACTAGATAGAGGTCCCTTAAATTTATAATCAATATATGGCTTATCTTTGCCCCTGCTGGCAAAGGGTTCATCATTTTCAAGCCAAACCGTTTTCATTCCTAAAAACTTAGCTTCTTTCAAGTTATGACAAATATCCTCAAATAATACTGATTTTTTTGGATCAATATTAAATTTATTAACACCTTTTTTATAATATTCTAATGAAGGTTTAGGTATAAAGTCTGCATCAGTAATTGTAAATGCAGCTTCAAATAAATCTTCTATACCTAATTGTTGAGTAATATTTGTGACATGCGAGGCAGAACCATTTGTGAATATATATTTTTTTTCTTTAATTTTAATTAATTCTTCTCTTAATAATAAATCTTTTGGTAACCAGCTGATATCTATATCATGAACAAATTCAAGAAACTCATGTGGATCTATATTGTCGTATTTCATCAATCCAGATAATGTAGTTCCCGTATCATAAAAATATTTTTTTTGAATTTCTTTTGCTTTAATTAAATCTACATTTAGTTTTTTTGATATGAAAGCAGACATTTTTTTATCTACTTCCGAGAAAACTTTAGTTTGACCATTGTATAGGGTGTTATCTAGATCAAATATCCAATATTTTATATCTAACAAGTCTTTCATATTTTATGCTCGAATAAGCGTTCCTGAACCTTTATCTGACAATAACTCATACAATATGGAGTGTGCAACCCTACCATCAATTATGACTGTTCCCTTAACTTTATTTGCAACGTTTATAGCATTATTTATTTTTACCATCATCCCTTGAGTAATTTCTCCACTAGCAATCATTTCTGCTGCTTTAGCTGAGTTTATTTCTGAGATTAATTTATTATCTTTATCTAATACTCCTGCGACATCACTAATCATTATTAGTCTTCTTGCATTTAATGAACTAGCCACAAAGGTTGCAATGTCGTCAGCGTTAACATTGTAGACTTGATTAAGTTTAGCTGTTAATCTCTTCCCACCGCCATGAACTAAAATAGGATTAAAATTCATCTTCTTTAGTATAGATATGTCTTCAATTAGAATTTTAAAAAGTCTTTCATCATTTAATACTGATCCTCCAATTTTGATCACGATGTATTCATTTTTATATTTATTTAAATATTTTTTTACTTCTTCGATAGAAGGGCCATTTGAAGGTAAAATTGATTCTAAGTTTACTTCTTCAATTGATTTCATTTAAGTTGTTTTAACAGTCATTCTTTTTTGTATGTAATACTGTTGCATGAGAGTAAAAATATTATTAAAAGTCCAATAGATCACTAAGCCGGCGGGAAAAGGCGCAAGTATCACTGTAAGAAAGATAGGAAAGAACATAAAGATCTTGGCTTGCACAGGATCAGGCGGTGCTGGATTAAGCTTCTGCTGTATCCACATAGATACACCCATCGCTATGGGCCATGCTCCTATAATTAAGAACGATGGTAAGTCTATCGGAATTAAACCAAAAAGATTAAAAATACTAGTAGGATCCTTGGCGCTCAAATCATGTATCCAGCCATAAAATGGCATGTGTCGCATTTCGATAGTTACAAACAATACTTTGTATAAAGCAAAGAACACTGGTATCTGAACTAGTATCGGCAAACATCCGCTCATAGGGTTTACCTTTTCTCTTTTGTAAAGGGCCATCATTTCTTGTTGCAACTTCATTTTATCATTTTTGTGAAGTTCTTTTAGTCTTGCCATTTCTGGTTGAAGAAGTTTCATTTTTCCCATTGATCTAAAGGAATAATTTGCAAGAGGGAAAAAGACTAACCTAATACAGACAGTCACTGCTATAATTGCCAAACCGTAATTGCCAAGTAGTTTAAAGAAATAATCAATTGCAAAGAATAATGGCTTCGTCAAGAAGTACAGTACACCCCAATCAATAACTAAATCAAATTTATCAATATTTAAACTTTCAGCATAACCGTCAATTGTTTCAACTCTTTTAGCTGCAACAATAATTTGAATTTCTTCTTCTATAGTATCATTTGGTCCAGCTTCGGTACCTTCAGAAGATATATAATTAGCTCTAAATTTTTTTTTGTAATCGAAAGTTGTTTTAAATTTTTTATCTCTAGGCGGGACCAGTGCAGTTTGAAAATACTTATCTGAAAAACCAAGCCAACCTTTTTGAGCACTTTGTGAGAATTTTTTTTCTTGAATATCATCGTAGTCTTCTTCAATTAATTCATCATCTAACGTGGCATTTAAGCCTTCATGAAGAATATAAAAGCCTGATATAGAAGGAGTTTGATTTCTGACTATTTGTCCGTAAGAATAAAAATTATATTTTTTATCAGACGAATTAATGACTTTTTCTTTAACTGTAAATAAAAATTGTTCATCAAGGCTAATATTTTTTTCAAATGTAATACCTTGAGAATTACTCCAAACTAATTTTACAGGATTGTTAGTTGTTAATTTATTATTTCCTACAATTTCCCATTTAGTTAAAGTGCTTGGGATTTCAATGTTTTTTGAGTTAGTTACGAAGCCACTTTGAATAAAATAACCATCATCAACTTTTCTAGGCTTTAAAAGAACAACTTTTTGATTGCCATTAAGTTCAACATTGTAATGCTTAAAAGTTAAGTCATCGATCAACGCTCCTTGCATATTAATTGAACCAATAATATTTTCGTTTTCAAATTGTATTCTATTATTTTCATTTAAAGCTTCTTTTCTTGAAAGTTTTGAAAAATTTTCATTTTGATCTAAACTAGGAGTATCGGAACTTTTTTGATTTTGTTCTTGTTTAACTTGTTCTTGATTAATTTTATTTTGCTTAATTTCTTCAGGCGATGGTCCAAAAAATAATGACCAAATAATAATTACAGCTGCTGATAAGCTTATTGCGGCAATTGTGTTTTTTGTGTCCATTATTTTTTTACCTTTGTTTCTTTAATTACAGGATCAAAACCTTCTCCTCCACCAAGAATTTTAATTGGGTGGCAAGATAAAACTCTTTTTGTTCCAAAATAAAAACCTTTAAATGGTCCATGAATTTTTAGACAGTCAATAAAGTATTCAGAACAAGTTGGAAGATAACGACAGGATGGGTTTAAAAATGGGCTAATAAATAATTTGTAAATTTTTATTATAATAATAAATAAGTAAGTAATAATTTTCATTATTTAATCCTTTTGAAATCAGTCAGTAAAGTTTCTTTTATTATTGTATATTTATTATTTAGCACAGTTATCTTGGCAATAACAAGATATGAATAATTAAAGTTAAGTGATATCTTTTTTACTACTTCATTTATAATATTTCTTAATCTTCTTTTAATTTTATTTCTAATAACTGCATTACCTATTTTTTTTTTAACAACAAAACTTATATTTAATTTTTTATTATTTTTATCTAAAAGTTTACCAAAATACATAGTTAAGTATTTATTTGAAATTTTTCTTTCTTTAAGTAAATTTTTAAAATCTTGATTTTTAGAAAGAGCAACAATTTTGCTTTTCATTAAATTACACAGATACAGTTAAAGATTTTCTTCCTTTTGCTCTTCTTCTTGCTAAAAGTTTTTGACCACCCTTAGTTTTCATTTTGGATCTAAATCCATGTTTTCTTGCTCTTTTTATATTTGATGGTGAATATGTTCTTTTCATAGTTGAGTTAAGATTTTATTAAATTTCGGTATTTATAGAAAATATATATATATAAGTACAGAAGATTTTATAATGTTTTAAATATTTATGGATAAAGTAAAAAAAGTTAAAATAATTATGGGTGTAATTTATTTGGTTATTTTAAGTGCTTTTCTTTATTTTTTATTTCATAGCTTTAAATTTGAAGATATTAGCAGCATTAAAATCATTCACTCAAATCAAGATCAACTTAACATACTTAAAGAAAATAATTTAATATTATTAATCTCAATTTTTTTTATTCTCACAGTCTTATGGGTTACTCTATTAGGTTTTGGTACTCCGGTTGCATTGATAGGGGGATTCATTTTTGGAAAATGGATTGGAACAATTGTGGTCACAATATCTTTATCAATTGGAGCTTTATGTTTATATATATTTGCGAAATTTTTTTTATATGAGTTTTTAAAAGAAAAACTATTTCTGAAATTTAAAAAATTAAATTTAATGTTTCAAAATAAACAACTTTTAATAATGATAATATTCAGATTTGTAGGAATGGTTCCTTTTTTTTTAGCAAATTTATTACCAGTAATATTTAATATCAATAAAAAGAATTACTTATTAGGTACTATTATTGGGATCATGCCAGCCATATTTATTATGGTTAGTTTGGGCAGTGGTATAAATGAAGCAATATATAGTTCTAAAGAATTTCCATCTTTATTATCATTAATTTCTTTACCAGGCATATATTTTCCTATAGTAGGTTTTTTTATTCTGTTAATTATATCAATCTTATTAAAAAAAAAATTTAAGTGAACGATATAGCTTTAAAAAAAAATTTTTTATTATTTATTATTTTTTCAATCATTTTTGCAGTTTTTTTTCTTTATATAAAACACAATGTAGGAAATGACTCATCAATTTCTGAGTGGTTGATAAATTATAGCGGAGGATTTACCAGAAGAGGACTTGGTGGTGAAATTGCAATAATAATAGCAAATTTATTTGATTTTTCGCTTAGACAATCAATTTTTTTTTTACAAAGCTTATTTCATGTATCTTTTTTAGTTTTAGTTTTTTTATATTTAAAAAATTTAAAAGTAAATATTATTCAATTATTTGCAATTTATGCTCCAATTTTTTTATTATATCCAATTTCTGAAATCGAAGCACTTGGAAGAAAAGAAATGGTTTTGTTTCTTTCTTTTATTTTAACATTGTTTTTGTGTGAAAAAAAGAATTCAGAAAAATATATAAACATTTATTATTTTTTTATATTGCCATTAGTTGTGTTAATTTATGAAGAAGTTGTAATTTTTTTCCCATTTTTTGCTGCTGTAGCAATAATTCAAAATAATTTAAATACTTTTAAAAAAGTATTTAAAAATTTATTAATTATTTTTTTTCCATCAATCTTAACATTTATATATGTTTTTATAAATCCATTAAGTTTCGAAGGCCATGAACTAATGTGCGCTTATCTTAAATCTGAATTTGGAGAAAGATGTTATATGTCAGCAAATTTATTGGTATCAAATACTATTTATTTTTCGACATTTGATGTGGTGCATGGAAATGCTCATTTAGAACATTATATTAGGTATATATTAATATTTATAATAGGTTTTTTTCCACTCAATCTTTTAGTTTCACAGAATAAGTTTTTAAAAAAAAATAATTTTATTGTTAATAATTTTAAACTAAATATCTTATTTTTTCTTTTATACTCACCATCAATACTCTTATTTATGTATGGATATGATTGGGGCAGATGGATTAATATAACTTATTCATTTTCAATATTATTTTATATTTATCTATTTAAAAAATCTTTTATTTCAAATGATTTTATAATTAATAATAATTTATTGAACAGTATAGTTAAAAAAAAAATATTAGTTTCATTAATATTTTTTATATTTGCATTCAGTTGGTGTCCCAAAACAGTTATAACAGGTGATGTAGGTTCATTTCCAATATATAGAATACCCTACAAAGCATTTAAGATAATTAATAATTAATAAAATTATTTTTTAAGTATTTTATTTATTTTTGAACAAATGAAATTTATTTCTGAAGTTTTTAATTTAAGACTAGATGGAAGATATAGGCCGTATTTCCATATATAATTTGAGTTTGGAAAAGAAGTATTTTTGGAAATATTATATTTTTTTAATATTTTTTGTTTATTCATAGGCCAAAAAAAAGGTCTAGTGGCTATTCCTTCAGCTTTTAACTTATTCATCATTTTTTTTGCATCAATTTTTAATTTTTTATTCAATATTAAAATTGCTACTACCCAATATATGTTTTTTGCATATTTTGTTTTTATTTTTGGAATATATAAATTAGAGTTACCTTTTAATCTTTTATAATATTCAAACCCTATTTTGTGTTTTGTTCTTACTATTTGATTTATTCTCTTTAATTGACTTATACCTAAACTAGCTTGAATATTTGTCATACGATAATTCCAGGAAATATCATCATGGTTAAATCGATCTTTTCTACCAAATGATAAATTTCTTAAACTTGAAGATTTTTCATATAATTTTTTATTATTGGTTGTAATCATACCACCTTCACCTGTGGTTATTTGTTTATTAGCATAGAAACTAAATGTACTTATATCTCCATAATTTCCACAGAGTTTTTTATTAAGTTTTTGTCCCAATACCTCTGCTGCATCTTCAATAATAATAATTTTTTTTTTTTTACAGATTTTTTTTAGAAGATCTACTCTTAAAGGAAAATTATAAATATGTGTTGCAATAATAGCTTTAGTTTTTTTTGATATATTTTTTTTAATTTGAGAAATATCCATATTCCAATTAAATTTGTCACAATCAATTAGTTTTATTTTAAGATTTTGTTTTATTGCAGCTAATGCATTCGATATTATTGTAAAATTGGGTATTATAATTTCATCACCTTTTTTTAAATTTAATGACTTTACTGCTATTTCTAATGCAGCAGTACCACTGGATACTGCTATTCCATACTTATGACCAATATATTTAGAAAAGTTTTTTTCAAATTTCTTCACCTCTGGACCCTCGGATGAAACCCATCCAGCTTTTAATGCTTTATTTACTGAAATTATATCTTTTCGAGTAATATTAGGCATACTTACAGGGAAAAAAGTTTTTTTATTTAAGTCTAATTTTTTTTTCATCTATTTTATTAAATTTTGTTTTGTCAGCTGATAAACTATATGGTCCTTGTTTCACTTCAATCATCTCAACATTTTTTAAAACTTTAAAACCATGTCCGCCGTTAACCAACATGATTATATCACCAGCATAAATTTTCTTGCTAAATAAATATTTTTTTTTGTTATCATAAAAATCTACTCTTAGAATTCCCTTAAATAAAATTATTACTTCTGTGGTAATTAAAATTTTTGTTAATCTTTTATTATGTTTATGAGGCATTATTAAATGATTTTTTTTATGCTTCATGTACCCAAATTGTTGAGTTGATTCTTTTGAGGTAAAAAAATTAATTCCACTTTTTTTTCTGAATTTACGTCGCACAATCAAGGCAAACATTTTTTTTTTATGAAATATTTTTTCAATCATGAGAAAATATAATATATTAAAATTTATTTTTAGAAATTAATTTCTTCTGAATAATGATTGTATTATTCTTATACAATACTTAAAACCTAGATAACAAAATTTTAAAATACTAGTAGCTGTCTTGCTCATTCCTTCAATATCTGGCGGATGAACATAGGGCAATTCAATTATTTGGTTACCAGCTTTGTAAGCTTTATAAAGAAATTCTATAAAAAATTCTCCATGACCCGTTGCAATTGGTACCGCTGATAAAAGCACTTCTCTCCTCATAAGGAATATTCCACTAGTATAATCTTTAATATTATTGGTTAATATTAACCTACAAAAAAAATTAATAATTTGACTAGTTAATACTCTTTTTTTACTTCTCTGATCAACTGATCCATCTACATATCTAGATAATATAACTATGTCATTTTTTTCTAATTGATTTAACATTTCTGGAAGTCTTTCTGCTAAAGCTCCCATATTAGAATCTAACCATCCTACGACTTCTGATGATGAATTAATTAATCCCAATAAAAAGGCAGAGGCTAAACCTCTAGATTTTCTTTTAAATACTTTCAGGTTTGGATTATTGATTTTTTTTGCTTTCTCATAAGTGCCATCTGGAGAATTATCATCTACCAATATAATCTCAACATTATTTAAATATTTAAAAATTTTATTTATGGTCTCTTCAATTACTGAAGCTTCATTGTAAGTTGACAATATAATCGATACCTTTTTATTCATTATATTTTTTTAATTCATGATCCATCATAATTTTAATTAAATTTTTCAATTTAGTTTTTGTTTTATAATTAAACGTTTTTTTTGCTTTTTTAGTATCACCTTTTAAAATATTTGTTTTAGAAGGTCTTAATAATTTTTTATTTATTTTTAAGTATTTTTTGTAATTTAATCCAACATATGAAAAGCAATTTTTTACAAAATATTCTACAGAATAGACTTCTCCAGTTGCTATAACAAAAAAATCAGGTTTTTTTAGTTGCATAATTTTCCATGCATTCTCAACATAATCTTTTGCATATCCCCAATCAATTTTTGCTTTTATATCTCCTAAATATATATATTTTTTTTTACCATGATAAATTGCACATACATTTTCAACTATTTTTTTAGTGACATAGTCATTGCTTCTTTTAGGAGACTCATGATTATAAAAAATAGCTCCACATAGAAAAAGATTATAAATTCTAGAATACATTTTGCATGCTTGGTAAGCTGTAGCTTTTGCCAAGCCATAAATACTATTAGGATTTATGATGGTTTCTTCATTTTGTTTTTTTGAATTTGTTATTCCAAATATATTTGAAGATATAGGGTGAAAATATTTAATTTTTTTTTTATTTCTTTTCAATATTTCTAATATTTCTATAACTGAAAGAGCTGTAGTTCTAAAAGAATAAGTTGGTATTTCGTAACTCCAACCAACATGATCCTGATCAGCAAAATTATAAATTTCAGAAGGTTGTACTTTATTAATTACATAATTCAAAGAGACTGAATCTAGCAAATCTCCTTTATGTAAGAAAAATGACTTATTAAATAATTTAGAATTATTAATTATATGATCTATATTCTTTGTGTTTCCTGTTGCAGATTTTCTAAATAAGCCGTGAACTAAATATTTTTTCTTAAGCAAGAAATCAGCTAAATAAGATCCATCTTGTCCAGTAATCCCTAAAATTAAAACTTTTTTCATTTAACTATTTTTAGTTTTGGATAAGGAAGTAAAAATTTTCCACCATTCTTGAGCCAATTTTTCTCTCTAATTAAAAATTCGCTTATAAATCCATACGGCATTACAAAAAAAAAATCTGGATTTAGTTTTCTAGCATTTTCTTCTGATATTATTTTTACTCCTGAACCAACTGTATATTTGCCCCATTTCGTTTTGCTTCTTTCTGCTGCGTATTGAATTTCTTTATTTGTAAGACCATAATATTGCAAAAGAGTATTACCTTTAGTTGATGCTCCATATATAAATATTTTTTTACCTAACTTAATATTTCTTTTAATAAAATTTATGGTCATTTTTTTATTTTTTTTTACTCTTTTTATAAACTTAATTATATCATTGTAGCTTGCTTGTTCTTTAAATTTTATAGATTTTTTAATATTTTTCTTACAATAAATTCTATATGAACCACCATTAATTTTATTTTCACTCATTTTAAAGATTTTTAATCCATTTTTTTCAAATAAGTATTTAAGTGAATTATATGAATAATATTCTAGATGTTCGTGACAAATATTTCCTAAATCATTTGTTTTAATCATAGAATGAGAACACATTAATTGTGCAACAAATATACCATCATCATCTAATGCATCTGCTGCATGTTTAATAAATTTAGATGGATCTTCTAAATCATAAAACATACCTATGGCAGAAACCACTTTTAATTTTTGATGTTTATTTGGAATTTTTTTTAAATGTTTAGTGTGCCAAAAGTCATTAATTACATAATGGCAATTTTTTTTAAGCTCACTTTTTAAATTGTTAGCTGGTTCACATCCAATTGTAATTATTTTATCTTTTTTAAAATATTTTAATAAAGTGCCATCATTAGCTCCTATATCTAAAATAACATCACCAGATTTAATTTTACAATTTTTTTTAATATCTTGGTAAAGTTCTTTTAAACCATCTCTCATAGTTTTCGTGATACCTGATTTATACCAATAAAACTTTTTATACATTATTTCTTGTGGAGCTGAATGTTCTAATTGAAGTAGTTCACATTTTTTACAATAAACAAGATTTAATGGAGCTTTTACACCTTTTTTAATATTTTTCTTATTTACAAAATTACTCACAAATACATTTCCAAAGTTATGTATCTGTTTAAGCTTGGGATTGTGGCATAGTCTACATTTTTTAATTTTAAAAGTCCTAGGAATTTTCATAAGAATTTATTATTCATAGTATTAATTCGATTTAAATTAAAATTTACTAAATTTATTATCAAATTGATGTTTTTTTATTATATATTTTTTT
>CACIML010000012.1 GCA_902587735.1 uncultured Pelagibacteraceae bacterium | reverse complement strand
AAGTCTTCTATTGTTAAATGAAAAAATATCTCCAGACTCTAATCGAAATTTAATTTGAAATTTATTATCATGTAAAAGTTTTCCAAATCTATGATGAGCTTTATAAACTTTCTCCATAATATCAGGATGACAATCTAATGCATCCATAGTAGCGACACTAAATCTTATATCATTATAATCCCCATCTTTGGTCAATGTGATTGCTGGAGCATGAAAGCCTCTATGTAAGTTTTGTGTGTAATCTTTATCTCTAAATTTAAGTGGCACACTGACTAAAGTATCAAAAATTTCTTTTTCATTCTTTCTTAAATAATCTGCTACTGCAAACGCATCAACTGTTGATGAATCTCCTCCTTTTGCAGAATTATCTAAACAATGAAGAAATTGATAACCTGGAGGATTTTCAAACCAAGGTAAATCCATATGATTATTTAATGCATGCGCTGTGTAAGCAGAATTATTTGGTTTTGGAATATTTATAACCTCGAAAGGTGTTTTAAAAAAAGTTTCTCTCGTATGACTTATTCTGTTTAAAACTGGAAATGCTGACTCTTTTTCAACTGGTGTATTTTTTACAATTGCAATTCCTTTGTAGTGTAAGAGTTCTAACCATTTTATTAATCCTTCATCAGAATTAATGATTTCATCATGATCTATGTGAATAGATTTTAAATTTTTTTGTAAAGAGTTATCCCATAAGTGATAAGGAGATGTGTATTTTTTTTTGTTATTTATAGTGTAGCAATTTTTTCTTAACCATTCTTTGTCATAATAACTTGTATGATTGCCCTCGCTCCATTCTATTTCTAACTTTCCTTCATTGTTAATTTTGCATTTTTTTGGTTCTATGCTTGTTGAAACTTCAAGGATGTTAAACATTCTATGCCTTGAGTCTTTATCGTGAGCTGTTGGACAGTTATCTCTTAACCACATAAAGTTAAAATTACTTTTTTCACCATCACTCCATTCAAGATTTAACGATGAACCATTTTTTGAAACTTTAAAAATCTCTACTGTCATAAAACAATTGTTATTTTATTTAGTTTTGCTTTCAATTCAATTTATAATTGAATCTAAGTATTGTATATTCCTTTTTCCTATATTTTATTGACCCATATCAATCTTATTAAAGGTTGTCTTTTGTGTCGGATCAAGTTTTAATGCGATCAGTTTAAACTAAATAATGGAGGGAATTTAATGAAATTTCTTAAAAACTTAATACTTTCATTTGTATTTGCAGGAGCAATGTCGCTTACAACTACGAGCGCTAACGCTGCATGTAAAGTACACTTGGGAGATTTCGACTGGGATAGTGCTAACATTCATACTGCAATAGCAGGATATATCATTGAAAAAGGATATGGCTGCAAAGTAGAAGCAACAAAAGGTAGTACTACTCCGATAATGGCAGCTCTTTTTGATCAACAAATAGATATTATTACTGAGGTTTGGAGAGATAACCTTGTTCAATTAATAGAAGACAATGTAGCTAAAGGAACTATAGTTGAGCTTGGTGTTAACACTCCTTCATCTACTCAAGGATTCTATGTAGATAAACCAACAGCTGATAAATATGGTCTAAAACATGTTGATGACATGAAGAGCGAAAAAATTGCAAAACTATTTGCAGATCCTGAAGCTCCTGGAAAAGGAAGAATGACAAGCTGTATTTCTGGATGGACTTGTTACACTATTAACTTAGTGAAGCACAAAGTTTATGGTCTAGATAAATACTATACTAACTTTGACCCAGGTTCAGGTGGAGCGTTAGACGCAGCAATCGCTGGTGGCTTTAAAAAAGGAAAACCAGTATTTTCATACTATTGGACACCAACAGGTTTAATGGGCAAAGTAGACTTGGTTAAATTGGAAGAGCCTAAATATGACCAAGCTTGCTGGGATAAAATGACAAAAGTTGTTGAAGATATTAAAGCAAATGGTCCAGATGTATATAAACCTACGTGTGCGTGTGAATACGTTAATATGTCTTTAACAAAAGCTGCTTCAACTAAATTTGCAAGTAATGCTGCAAACAAACCAATTATAGACTTCATTAAGAAGTATTCTATACCGACAGCTGATGTGAACAAATCTTTAGCTTTCTATATGGATGAATCTGGTGGAGACATGGAAGCAACAGCTAAAAACTTCTTATCTAGCAATAGTATGTGGGAGAGCTGGGTACCAAGTGATGTTGCGAGTAAAGTTAAAGCTTCGCTTTAATTTGTAACAATAAATTAACTACTAAGAGCCCTTACTTAAAAGGGCTCTTAGTTTTTTTAATCTTATAAAAATGGAAAAATATAAAAAATTTATCAAACCTTTTATTTACTCGTCAATTTTTATATTTTTTATTATAATTAGCTATCGTTCAGCCAAACCTAGATATAAACCTGATCATTTTACAGATATATTTAAAGATTTTTCTTGGCTAGGAAATTGGCCTAAGTGGCTTGATTTTCCATTAATGCAACCTCTTAATTCTGGTTTTGATTGGTTAATTGTAAAATATGGATTGTTTTTTGAAGGAATAAATAACTTTTTATTAGGACTTTATACTACAATGAAAGATTCCATAGTTGGTTTGCCTTGGCCAATTGTTATAGCAATAGTTATTTTTATTACTTATTTTGCGAGTGGAAAAAAAACTAACACTACTGTAATGGTTGCTTTCTGTACTTTTTTTCTAGGTTTTTTAAGTCCACGATATTGGGATAAATGTATTATGACAACTTGTATCGTGATTATTGGTATGTTGCTTTGTATAGTTGTAGGAATCCCAATTGGAATTGCAATGGCTAGAAATAAAAGAGTAAGAAATGCATTATTGCCTGTACTTGATTTAATGCAAACAATTCCAAGCTTTTGTTATTTAATTCCAGGTATTTTACTATTTGGATTAGGTGCAGTGCCAGCAATAATTGCAATTTTTGTTTACGCGGTCCCTCCCCTTATTAGATTAACTGATCTTGGTATAAGACTAGTTGACAAAGAGGTAATTGAAGCTTCGGAAGCTTTTGGAGCTAACAAAAAACAAACACTCTGGGGTGTTCAAATCCCTCTAGCTTTACCTAATATAATGCAAGGAATAAACCAATGTACAATGATGTCATTAGCAATGGTAGTAATTGCATCAATGATTGGTACCAGAGGAATTGGAGATGAAGTATTGCTTGGATTGCAGCAGTTGAATGTAGGTATGGCAACAGAAGCTGGTATTGCAATAGTTTTACTAGCTATTATATTCGATCGAATTACACAATCCTATGGAGAAAAAATTCAAGAAAGAACACAAGTAAAGAAAAAAATATAAATTATGTCAAAAATAGAAATTAAAAATGTTTACAAAATTTTTGGTGACCAACCTTCAAAAGTTCTTCCAATGGTTCAGGATGGAGCAACAAAAGAAGAAATATTAGAAAAAACAGGACACACTGTTGGCCTTGATAATGTATCGATATCAATAGAGGAAGGTGAAACTTTTGTTTGCATGGGTTTATCTGGTTCAGGTAAATCTACTCTTATTCGTCATATAAATAGATTAATAGATCCAACTTCAGGAGTAGTTTCTGTAGAAGGCACAAATGTTATGGATCTGGATAAAAAAAAATTAATTGAATTTAGAAGACATAAGATGAGCATGGTATTTCAAAGATTTGGTTTATTTCCTCACAAAACTGTTATTGAAAATGTTGGATATGGTCTTGAAGTCCAAGGACAAAAACCAGAGGAAAGAAACAAAACAGCAATGGAAAAAATTGAAGCTGTAGGATTAACTGGCTTTGAACACCAGTACCCAAATCAATTATCTGGTGGAATGCAACAAAGAGTTGGGCTTGCAAGAGCACTCGCAACAAATACAGATATAATGTTAATGGACGAAGCATTTTCTGCTTTAGATCCATTAATTAGAAGTGACATGCAAAAGCAATTAATAGATTTACAAAGTGAATTAAAGAAAACAATAGTTTTTATTACTCATGATTTGGATGAGTCATTAAGATTGGGAGATCATATAGGAATATTAAATGGTGGAAGATTGGTGCAAGTAGGAACGCCTATAGATATTATTATGAATCCAGCAGATGATTATGTTGAAAAATTTGTAAAAGATGTGAACCGAGCAAAAGTAATTAAAGCCAAAATTATTATGACTCCAGCTAATTCATCCAATGGAGTTGATAAATCTAACCTAGTTAAAGTTCAAGAAGATCAATTTTTAGATGAATTTTTACCTCAAGTTGTTTGTTCAAATTCAAACTGTGAAGTTGTTGATAAAGAAGGAAATGTTAAAGGATATATAACACAAAAAGAGCTTTCAAAAGCTTTAACAAAAGAACATATGGCTGATGCTACTAAGCCTAAAAAATAAAAAAATCATTATTTCAGCTGGAGCATCAGGAATTGGTTGGGCAACTGCAAAAGTTTGTCTTTCTAAAGGTGCGCATGTTTTTCTTTGTGATTTAGACAGTAAATCAATAAATAAAACTCAAAAACATCCTTTGAATAATAAGAGATTATTTTCTTATGAATTTGATGCTTCTGATGAAGATGATGTGACTAATTTTTTTAACCAAGTATATAAAAAAACAAAAAAAATTGATGCACTTATAAATAATGTTGGGATTGCAGGTCCTACTGGAACTATAGAAAAATTAACTTCTGAAGATTGGGAACAAACATTAAAAATTAATGTCATAAGCCATTTTTACTTTACAAAACTTGCAATACCTATGCTTAAAAAAAACAAAGGTGGGTCTATTATAAATCTTTCATCAGGTGCAGGAATTATGGGTTTCCCATTACGCTCTCCATATACCGCAAGTAAATGGGCTGTAATAGGTGTAACAAAAACTTTGGCAATGGAATTAGGTAAGTTTAAAATTCGTGTTAATGCAATTTGTCCAGGAACTATCAAAGGAGATAGAATGGTAAGAGTAATAAGAGATAAAGCAAAGTTTTTAAAAGTTTCTAAAAAAAAAGTAGAAAAAGAATTTGTATCTATGGCATCTATGAACTGTTGGATTTATGAAGAAGATATTGGAAAAATGTGTTCTTTTTTAATTTCAAGTGATGGTGAAAGAATATCAGGTCAAGCTATATCTGTGGATGGAAATGCTACAAGAATGGATTAAATAAATTTTTTAATTACTAATTACTTATAATTTTTTAATTTTAATTTTTCTCTAGTTTCTGCAGGAGTCATTATTGATACTCCAAGATCGGTGACAATTCTTATCGCTTTTTCAACCAATTGAGCATTAGTAGCTAATTTTCCTTTTTCCAAATATAAGTTGTCTTCAAGACCTACTCTTGGATTTCCTCCCATAATTACAGTTTGTGCAACAAAAGGCATTTCGTTTCTTGATATTGCAAAACCAGACCATATACCTTCTTTAGGCATAATATCTTTCATTGCCTGCATTGCTAAAGGTGTTGCTGGAGCACCCCAAGGTATTCCAAGACACATTTGAAACATCGGTGGATCATCCAATAATCCTTCTTTATATAATTGAGCTCCAAACCACATGTTTCCTAAATCAAAGGCTTCTATTTCGGGTTTGACATTTATTTCTTGTAGTCTTTTAGCAGCTTTTCTTAAATCATTAGGAGTGTTAACGGTAATTACTGAACTGTCACCAAAATTTAATGTACCACAATCTAAAGTGCAAATTTCTGGAAGAAACTGTTCAGCGTTTGCAATTCTTTCCATTACATTTGCCATGTCAGTCATAGGACCAAAATCAAGAGGGTTTTTTCCTTGTCCAATGTCTAAGTCTCCACCCATTCCAGTTGTTAAGTTTAAGACAACATCTGTATCACTTGAACGAACACGATCTACTACTTCTTTATATAATTCTAGTCTTCTGCTGGGTTTTCCATCATTTTCTCTAACATGAATATGTGCAATTGCAGCACCAGCTTTTGCTGCTTCTATGGCTGCATTTGCTATTTGTTCAGGTGTTTTTGGCAAATCTGGGTGTTTCTTTGCTGTATCACCAGACCCAGTTACTGCACAAGATATAAATACTTTGTTCATTTTTTTTTTAATGAAATTATACTATCATATTGATTATGGAAAGATCAGAAATATTAAATGATTTAGCTGCTGCTTTTAGATGGACAGCAAAATTGAATATGCACGAAGGAATAGCTAATCATTTTAGTGTATGTATGCCAGATTCAAATGACTTTTATGTTAATGGAACCGGTATGCATTTTAGCAATATCAAGGCTAGTGATTTAGTTTTAATTAAAGATAAAGAATTTGAAGAAATGAAAAAAAAACCTGAAATTGTTGATCCTACAGCAATTAACATTCATGGTACTATTCATAAAAAGGTTCCAAATGCAAAATGCATACTTCATGTTCATTCAAAATATGCATTAGCATTATCTTGTCTAAAAGATCCAGTTCTTCCTCCTATAGATCAAAACACTATGCGTTTTTATAATCGTGTTGCGCTTAACAATGAATTTGGAGGTTTAGGATTTGAAGAAGAGTCTAAAAAAATGGCTAACAGTATTGGCAACCATAATATATTGTTATTAGCTAATCATGGAATTTTAACAGCCGGTCCAACAGTTGCTCAAGCTTTTGATGATTTATATTATTTTGAAAAAGCATGCGAAACATACATTACTGCCTTATCAACTGGAAAAAAATTAAATATAGCAAGCCCTGAAGTTGCAGAAAAAACTGCTCAAGATTGGGAAAATTATAGTACCGATATGGGAGAACTACATTTAAAAGCTATAAGATCAATTCTGGACAAAGAAGATCCTAGTTATAAACAATAATAAGTAAAAAATATTTTATGAAAAAAATATTAATTATTTTATTATTTATTTGCACGCCTTTACAAGCTGAAAAAATAGAACAGCTAAGTTGGTTTAATTTACAGGAAATTCTTGAAGATGATAAGTTAACATACAAAATAATAAAAAGTTGTGTATCTTTAAATTCTGCAGTAACTGAATTAATAAAAAAAGAACATCCAAAACTTGCAAAAGAATTTTTTCAAACAGCAAATTATCTTTATCCTTTTGGTATTCTTGTTTTAAAAAAAATAAAAAATATAAAAAATAAAGAAGCTGAACAAGAGTTTTTTTCTAGCGTAGATAGTCTTACGGATGATTACATGGATTTTATGATAAAAAATGGCCAAACTACAAAAAGTTTTTTTGAAGGAACTTTTTTAGGAGAGGATTTAAATTACTGTAATGAAATTAGAGCAGCTATTGAAACAACTCTATCAGAATCAAAAAAGCAAGAATAAGTTATTCTGTTTTTTTCTTTTTAAACTTAGGTATTTTTGATTTTTTTTTCTTTATTTTAGGTTTTTTAGGTATTTTAGATTTTTTTGTTCCCTTAACTTCTTCCTCTGCTCCACTTGCTTCTTCTAGTGCTGGCATTATCTCTGTACATTTTGTTGAATCACAAAAGTAGGTTGCTCCAGTACTGCTGTTATAAAGATATGCACCACAATTATCTTTCTTTTTTATGGTACAGTTAACAGGTTCTAATCTATATTCTGCCAACAAGACTGTTGAAGAAAATAAAAAAAATATCAAAATTAAAAAAAATCTTTTCATAAAATAAAAAAAAAAATTAATAAAATATTAGCAGATTCAACTCTTATTAGAATAAATTATCAACTATTTTTTTTCTAAACTTAGTATATTTTTTTCATTAAAAACAAACAAAAATTTTACCTATAAAAAGTATATATATAAAAAAGGTATTCATATACCTGGAAAAATCTATCTATACATGAGACAATAATTAAAAATATAAGGAGGAGACTACTATGAGAATAAGTAAATTAATCTATGTTGTTCTTTTTTCTTGGTTTTTAGGAATTTTTAGTATTGCCTCTGCACAGAAATTATGCACGGAATGCTTAAGTAAAGTACCTAAAGACATGAGAGACTATGTTTACAACATGGACTTTATGGACAAAGACCAACCTTTAGGACCAACTGTCATGAAGGGATGGAAAAGTCCTAGAAAACCACCTTGGACGATCGGTTATGCTAGCACATATGCTGGTAATACTTGGCGTAAAGGTGCAATGGAGCGTTTAATGGAAGTAGTTTATCCAAAATGGAAAGCGTTAGGAATGGTTGATGAAATCGTTATAACTCAGTCTAACTTGGATGATACTTTGCAGATTCAACAGATGAGACAGATGATAGATGGTGGAAAAGTTGATGCTATTATTATCTGCTGTTCAAACTTAACAGCGCTTAACCAAACAATTAAATATGGTTGGGAAAAAGGTATTCCTACACTTTCTTTTACAGGATTTACAACTTCACCGTATTCAATCAATACATCAGTTAACTATCGACTAGTTGGTTTTTATATTGGTGCATGGATGGCTGAACTAATTGGTGAAAAAGGAAATGTGATAGTTATGGATGGAATTCCTGGTTACTCTGCATCTGACCAACAAAGTGATGGTATGCTAGAAGGCTTAGGACAATATCCTGGTATAAAAGTTGTTGCACAGTTAGCGCATAACTGGACATCGCAAGTTGCACAGAAAGAACTATCTCAATGGTTATCAAGTAACCCTGTTGAGGTACACGGTATTGCTGTTCAATCTTCAGGAGAGACTGGAACTTTACAAGCATTACTTCAGTCTGGACGTGATCCAATTCCACCAATCGCATTAGGTGGAGAGCTAGGTGCTCTATGTTATTGGAGACAAAATCCAGGTTATATCGACGAAGCGATATATGCTTGGCCTCCAGGAGATGAAATAGAGTTAGGTATGGAAGTGATGATCAGAACTTTACAAGGTCAGGGTCCAAGAATCCAATCTATATTGGTTGGTCCTGCGACTAAGAGTTTTGATGATATCGCAAAAGTACTGGGTGAAGATTGTGATAGAAACTCTACAGGTTGGGATAATCCAGGAATAGAAAACTGGGCTCCTAGAGCTTATGTAGAATCATTCTTTGACAATCCTGCAGATCCAGAGAAATACGATCCAAAATCACACTAATACTTTAAGTTTAAAGTATGAGTGCTGAACAAAACATTAAAGACAACACCTCTAATAAAGAGGTGTTGTCTAACAAATCAAAAAATATTACTGGTGATATTTATGTGCAAGATGTGCATAAATATTTTGGAGTAACTAAAGCTCTTAACGGAGTTAATTTTAGTGCAAATTTTGGTGAGATTCATGCCATTGTTGGTGGTAACGGTTGTGGAAAAAGTACGCTTGCAAAAGTAATGTCGGGTGTTTTGCCTATTGATAAAGGTAAAGTTTCTGTTTTGGGTCACGTGCCTACTTCACCAGTTATGGCAAGAGAGCTGGGTATAGCTACTGTTTTTCAAGAAGTTATGATAGCTGAAGAAGCTTCTGTTGTAGATAACTTATTTGTTGGTTCAGACAGCTTTTGGTACAAAAATTTAACGCAAAGAGAAAAAGTAATAAAAGCACAAGAACTTATGGAAGATCTTGCGGGCGAATATATAGATCCATACACTCAAGTATTTAATTTATCATTACCAATTAAAGCTTGGATCACTATTGGAAGAGCTTTTTTGCGTGAAAATACGAAAGTACTAATTCTTGATGAATCGTCTGCAGCTCTTGATTTTGATTCAACCGAAAGATTGTTTAAAAAAATGAGAGAGTTAAGAGATAATGGTGTTGCAGTTTTTATTGTTACCCACAGAATTGCAGAACTAATACGTATAAGTGATAAAGCAACAGTTATGAGAGATGGTAAAGATGTTGGTGTTTTAGAAAAAAAAGATCTTAACGAAAAAAATTTATTAGGTTTGATGACAGGTAGAGTTGAAACTGGAGAAAAATCTACGTCTGTTGCCGTACAAACAAAAACGGATAAAGTGGTAATGAGAGCGGAAAATCTAGTTGTTTGGCCTGAAAGTACACCAGTTAACTTTGAAGTGCGTAGAGGTGAAATGGTTGGTGTTACAGGATTAGATGGTAACGGACAAGATGATTTTGTAAAAATTTTAGCAGGTGTGCAAGAATCTAATGGGGGCACTACTGAAGTCTTAGATATTAATAACAAATTCATAAAATATAATTCTTTAATGGATGCAAAAAAAAACGGAATTTCTTTTGTTTCAGGAGATAGGAAAAAAGAAGGAATACTTCCTAATTTAAGCATATATGAAAATTTAGTTGTTCCACTTTATCGAACAACAAGTAAAGCGGGATGGCTGGGATTTGTTAATTGGCTGGAGTTAAATGGTATATATGAATACGAAGTTGAAAGACTAAGTATTAAAACTGGACCAAGAGATAATCTTATAGGTTCGCTAAGTGGAGGCAATCAACAGAAAGTTATGATAGCTAGATCTCTAGCAACACATCCTAAAATTCTTGTCTTGAATGATCCTGCTAGAGGCATTGATGTAAGCACCAAACGAGATCTATACACTCATCTTAGAAAATTTGTAGAAGAAGGAAACACTGTTATTTTTTTATCTAGTGAGCTCGAAGAGTTTATCGGACTTTGTCCAAAAGTAATTGTATTTAGACATGGAACAATATTTGATATTTTTGAAAATGAAAAAGTTAAAGCAGATACTTTACTCGAAGGAATGTTTGGTCAAACTGCAGGAATAGGATCAACTAGTATTAGCAAATCAACCAGCACGGACGCTTCATTAAATAAAAAAAATATAAACACAAATATAATAAATTCAGCTAAAGTAGATAAAAAGAACATAAAAGTTATAGATTTTGATAAAGAAAAAAAATCTAAAGAAAATAGTTCAAATAAAAAAATAAAAATAAAAACATTTTAATGAAAAAAGAAACTAAAAATAATTATTACACAGATGAAGATTTAATTAACTTTAAAAAATTAAATAATTTTAAGGAATTTAAATCTGATAAATTAAACAATAATCAAACAACTAAGTATCCGGTTAAATATTCAATGTCTGACAATAATAATTTTAAGAAAATTATGAATATTGAAAATAGTGAAATATCTTCATTTAAAGAGGATAATAAATCAAAAGAGAATTCTTATTACAATTCATTAGATTTTCAAAAATTTAATAAGCTTAAACAATTCACAAATTTTGAAAATAGTAAAGATTCGAAAACTAAAAAAGAAGATTCAAAAAGTGTCACAAGCTATACTTCAGATGATGTGAACAAATTTGATAAAATTATTAAAACAAAAAACCAAAGTATTAATAACAAAGCTGCAAATAATAAAAAAATAAAAATAATTGATTTTGGTAAGTTAAAAGAAAAAGAAAAAAATTTTAAAAATAAATTAGGTATTGAAAAAATTAAGGTTGTTTATTTTGATTAATTTATGGAAATAGTAGATAAAATTACAAAAACTTATAGATCAAGTGTAGATACTTCTTCAAACAAGTATCTTATGGTGCCAATTTTTATTTTCTTTTCATTATTAATTTTTGCAATGATAAGAAGTCCAATTATAATCTCTCAATCAGGTATTGGTAGTGCAATAATTCTTAGCGCACCACTCATATTAACAACTTATGCTTTAACATTTATTGTTATGGCTGGTCGAGGTGGTGTTGATTTATCTATTGGTCCTTTTATGGGTTTTATAAATGTAAGTAGTATTCAATTATATGCTCATGGATATTTACAAACACCTATTGGTTGGTTTATTTACGCCATTGTAATAGGTTTAATTTGGCAATTTTTTTATGCTTTGATTGTAGTATTTGTTAGAGTTTCACCAATTATAGTAGCGTTAGCAGGCTACCTAGCATTCACCGGAATTAATCTTGTTATTCTATCTCGTCCAGGAGGTATTGCACCAGATTGGCTAATACCTTGGGGAGAAGGTTTTACAATATTTAACGAAATATTCCTTCTAATGATTTTAGCAACAATTTTATTTTATATCATCACTCATACAGCTTTTTGGGGTCATTTAAAATTAATGGGCGCAGACGAGCGTGCTGCTTTTACCAGTGGCGTTAAAATTAACTGGGTAAGAATAGTTGCACACTTAATAGCTGGAGTTTTTGCTGCACTATCTGCAATATGTTTTACTGCCTTGGTTGGTTCTGGAGATCCTATACAAGGAACTAAGTATACGCTTTTAGGAGTTACCGCACTAGTTCTTGGTGGAGCGAGTCTTATAGGTGGTCGAGGTGGTGCATTTGGAGCAATTTTAGGTGCTGGAAACCTTTATTTAATTAATTATATTTTGGTTACTTTTAGATTTGAAAGATTACAAAGTTTTGTCTCTGATTTATCTTATGGAGCCGTATTAGTTATTGCTTTACTTGTAAGCCTTATTCTTCCTTATGTACAAAGAGTCACTAAAGGATTGTCTGTTATGGTTTTTTTCATTCTTATGTCTTTTGCCGGTACGTTTGTGATAATGCATCAAGTTTATGATCAGCCTATAGTGGTGGAATCTGAAATAAAAGAAGATACAGACGAAGCTTCTAAAGCTTATCAACGAGGTCAAAAAGTACGTAAATTAGATGCAACAGGAAACATTATAGTTGAAGAAGGCGAAGCAGGGACTACTACTGGAACAGGAACAAAACAAGGTGGTTCTCTAGCTGGTCACTCGGTTGTTCGGTTGACAGAAACGCCAGGAACAATAATGCTTTATATTATTATTGGAATTGCAGGTCTTGCTCTTCTTCTTTACCTACTTACTGTTCATAGGAGTCCTGCTACCACAACATTTGCCGTTGTTGTGGCTATTATAGTTGCGGGTCTAATATTTGATCCTGAAGATAAACAAAAAGATATATTAAAAGATACTGAAAAGATAAGCATACAATCAGGACAAACAAGTAGTATCGAAACTTCTTCTCCTGAATATTTTAGCCTTGAAAAGATTGATTATTTATCAAATTTATCTATTTCAGGAACAACGTATAGTATAATTTATATTGCTGGAGTTGTATTGCTTGCTTCTTTAATCGTTATAGCAATGTTGCCTCAATTTAATAATCGTACAAAATCTGCTGCCATGCTTTTTTTCTTGGCCGCTTTAACAATGATTGTTTTGAAAGGTGTGTCTTATAATAATTTAATAGAAAGTAATGATAAAAGCTTTTTTGGCATCCAAGGATACGGTGTCATATTAGTAATTTTATTACTTTTTGTCATTACAGCTCCATTTGTTCACTCTAAAATAAAAAATCTTACAAATGTTTATATTTTTGGATTCGGTGTTTTGGCTATTCTTGCAACTTATTTTGTAGGAGGAAATACTTTTATTTCTGATGATCCATCTTTGTATCAACCTAAAATTATAAGTGAGTTGAATATTGGAGACATTTCACAAATTAAATATCAAGAACCAAAAAGATTTTTTTATGAAATTATAAGGAGTGGTTACTCACAAGTAGCTTTTAGTATACTTGCTGTTTTTTTATTACAGTATTTTTTGTTTTTAACAATGAGCCATAAGGTAAGCTATAAAAGATTTGCTCCTTATATGTACATAGTAATATTTGCAAGTTTGCTGTGGGCTGCAATGTTTTATTCTGTAGGATATTCTTTTTATAAAATTATAGCAGTCTTTATAATTGGTATACCCATTACACCTCTAGTATGGCAATTTATGAGAATCTACAGAGAAAAAATTGCTCGTGATAGCCAATTAAGTCAATGGGAGGAGGTTAAATAGTTTATGACAAGATCTGCTTTTCTTTTTTTTAAAGGTTTGGGTTTATTTTTTGCAATCTTGTGCGGAATAGGTACTGCCGTATTAGGTTGGTTTGATGGTGCTGACTGGATGAATATTGTGACCTATTCGATAGCAGTAACTGGATTAATATTATGGGGCTGGTATCATTTTTCTGTTAGATGGATTAATAGTGATCTAAAGCAAAATATATTTACTAAATTTCCAAAAGGAGAAAAAGTTGAAGGTAAGGAAATTCCTGATGAAGAACATGAAGAGAATTTCTTTTTTAAAAATATTCGTGCGCATAAGTGGAAAACACTATCTTTTATATTATTAATACTTATTTTTATTTTTGTTTCATTCATTGCTGAAGGCTTCTTTTCTGGTCGTACGTTAGTATCTTTTTTAATATTCCTGGGCTTTATTATATTAATGGGAGTTGTTGGCCGATATATAACCGCACAAAAAAGTGTGTTTATTGGTATTTGTGTCTTAATTGCATTGTTTATATTAGGCTCGCTTACCATAAGTGGCTTTCTCTCACTTTTAAACATGAAAGCAATGTTAGTGTTTGCAGCATTTTTGGGTTTAGCTACAGTGGGACAAACCTTTGTTGCATTATTAGGTGGTCTTGATTTATCAATTCCATTTTTGATAGGAGCGTCCAATGTTGCTCTAATGTCATTAATATCAAAAGGTGTACCTCCATGGTTGGCTTTGGCTGCTGTGTTATTATTAGGTCTCATAATAGGATTAATTAATGGCATCTTAAGTTTTAGGTTACAAGGTCAGGCATTAATATTAACTTTAGGTGTTGGTTTTTTTGTTAAGGGAGGTGTTCAAATCCTTGTAGCGATGGGTACTTTTTCTGCAGGTACAGTTTTTGGTGTTGTACCAGATTGGATGAGAAATATTGCTTCAATGAATGGTGAAACGGTAGGACTGCCTATACCCCCCATTATTTTGATTTGGATTGTCGCTTCTATAATCATAATTGTTGCTCTTCGTTTAACTAAATGGGGAAGAAATCTTTACGCTCTTGGAGGTAGCAGGCTATCTTCAGAAAGATTATCTATTTCTGAAAGAGGATATTGGGTTGGTGCTTATGTAATTAGTGGTTTTTTTGCATCTCTAACTGGAGCATTGCTTCTTGGTTGGAGCGGAGGTGGTTTTATAGGAGTTGGTGATACATATTTATTTTTAACAATTGCTGCAGTCGTTGTTGGAGGAACTTCTTTATTGGGAGGTGTTGGTGGATATGGATTAAGTGTAATTGGAGTTTTGATTTTACAAGTAATTACAACAGTACTAATTGGTTGGGGTTTAAAATGGGAAGCGCAACAGTTTATATTAGGTTTATTAATTATACCAATGGTTGCTCTATACGCTAGATCTCCACATATTAGATCACAAATTTAAAGTGAAAAGGATAATAATAAAATGACAAAAATAAATTGCGATATGGGTGAGAGTTTTGGAATTTATAATGCAGGTAATGATGAAGAAATAATGCCTCTAATAGATGTTGCTAATGTTGCGTGTGGGTTTCATGCCTCAGATCCTAACCATATGAGAAAGACAGTTGAGTTAGCAAAAAAATATAAAGTAAAAGTAGGAGCACATCCATCCTTTCCAGATTTACAAGGCTTTGGAAGAAGAGAAATGAAAATGCCAAAATTAGATTTAAAAAATATGATAATGTATCAAGTTGGTGCTCTTAAAGCCTTTTTGGATGAACTAAATATGCCTTTAAATCATATAAAACCTCATGGATCTTTGTATGTTATGGCATCAAAAGATGAAGAAATAGCAAGAGCAATCGCAGATGCTGTTAAAGCTTTTGATGTAAGTATTTATGGAATGGCAAATACTGCTCATGAAAAAATTTATAAAAAAGAAAGAAAGTTGGATTTTGTCGCTGAGTTTTATGCTGATTTAGATTATGACAAAGAAGGAAAACTTGTAATAGCAAAAGGAAAAAATTCCAAATATAGCAGCAAATTAGCAGTAAAACGCTGCTTAAGAGCTATCAAAGAAAAAAAAGTTAAGAATACTAGTGGCACAGATACTGATGTTGGGTGTGATATAATTTGTGTTCATTCAGATACACCTAATGCTGTTGAAATAATAAAAAGTTTAAAAAAAGCTCTCAAAAAATAAACTAGATGAAGAAAATTCTAATAGCAAATCGTGGAGAAATTGCCTGTAGAATTATTAATAGTTGCAAAAAATTAAAGTTTCATTCAATTGCTGTCTATTCGGATGTAGATAAGAATAGTAAACACGTTAAAAAAGCTAATGAATCTATTCATATAGGTGGTTCAAAAGCACAAGACAGTTATTTGTCTTCAGATAAAATAATTGAAGCAGCTAAAAAAGTAAAAGCTGACGCTATTCATCCAGGTTATGGTTTTCTTGCAGAAAATGATAAATTTGCACAAAAAGTAATTGATGCTGGGATCGTGTGGATAGGACCTAAACCGAATACTATTGTGTCGATGGGTAACAAAGATATAGCTAGAGATTTAGCATTAAAAAGTGGTCTGCCAATTTGTCCAGGCTTAAACAATAAAGATTTAGAAAAAAGTGATTTAGAAAAAAAATGTAATGATATTGGATTTCCTATTTTAGTAAAAGCAAGTGCTGGTGGTGGTGGAATAGGAATGCAAATTGTAAATAATTACAACGAATTAGTTAAATCTGTAGAAAAAACAAAAAATTTAGCAAAGAAGGCATTTGGAAATAGTGATGTTTTTTTAGAAAAATTTATAAAAAATGCAAGACACATAGAAATACAAATATTCGGTTTTGGAGAAAAAAAAGCTGTCCATTTTTATGAAAGAGATTGTTCGATACAAAGAAGATTTCAAAAAATTATAGAAGAAAGCCCAGCACCAAAAGTAGGACCTGACATTATAAATAAAATGTCAGAAAGTGCTGTAAATTTTGCTAGCAATCAAAAATACGAAGGTGCTGGAACAATAGAGTTTATTTATGATGTAGATGAAAAAAAGTTTTACTTTTTAGAAATGAATACACGAATTCAAGTAGAACATCCAGTAACAGAATCTATAACAAATTCTGACCTAGTTGAGATGCAAATTAAATTTGCACTAGGAATTGATACTAATTTAACAGAACAAAATAAAATTAATAGAACTGGACATGCTATTGAATGTAGATTGTATGCTGAGGATCCCTCAAAGAATTTTCTACCTTCACCTGGAAAAATTTCAAAACTTAAAATTCCAAATACTAATTTAGCAAATATTAGATTAGATATTGGAGTAGATGAAGGGGATGAAATATCTTTTTACTATGACCCAATGATAGCAAAAATTATTGCTAAAGGTTCTACTAGGGTTGAAAGCATTAAAAATATGTTACAATATTTAAAAGAATTTGAAATTGAAGGAATTAATACTAATAAATCTTTTTTAATATCTGTGCTTCAAAATAAAAATTTTGAAGAGGCAAATTTTAATACCAAATTTATTGAAAATAATTTGACCTTATTCATAAAGAAAAAAAGAGATATTTTACCAACTAAAAAACAAGATAAAACTAAAATTAAACAGGAATATAGTGATAAAGATGTAAAAGCTTTTGAAAAAATTATTGCTAAAACACCAAAAAGCAAAAATGGTCAAGGCTATACTGAAAAGGATTTAAAAGCCTTTGATAATATTTTTTCTTCAAGACATAAAAAAACAGAAATAGAGGTAAAAACAGAAGTTAAAAATATTCAAGGTAAAATTTACGATGCTCCTAAATTTTTACCTGCTGGTGATAAATATATGCTTATTGAATTTGGTAATGTGATGAATTTAGAATTAAATTTTACTGCTCAAAACTTAGCTAAAGCAATTAAAGATCATAAAGTTAGAGGAGTTTATGAAACCTCTCCCTGTTTCGCATCAATGTTAGTTCATTATGAACCAGAAGAAATAAAATTTAATGATTTAAAAAACGAATTAAAATCTCTTGTAAATTCTTTGGGTCCTTCCGATGATATAGAAATTAATAGTAGAATTTTTTCTTTTCCTACAGTTTATCTTGATAAATGGACAAAAGAATGCATTGAAGATTACTCAAGCAAAATTGCTAAAAAAAAACCTGATCCTGAACTTATAACGGAGTTAAATAATCTTGAAAACACAGAACAATTTGTAAGAGTGCATTCTGGAACTGAATATTGGGTTTCTGCTATAGGTTTTTGGCCTGGTCTTCCGTTTATGATGGCTCTTGACCCAAGGTGTAAACTTACAGTTCCAAAATATAACCCACCACGAACATGGACGCCAAAAGGAACAGTCGGAATGGGCGGTGCTTCCACATCAATATATCCAGATCGATTACCAGGTGGATACCAGATTTTTGGTATTATTCCCGTTCCAATTTGGGATACAAAAAAAAGTTTTCCAGTATTTGAAAATAACATTTGTCTTTTTCAACCAGGAGATAGAGTAAAATTTATTCCCACAACATATGAAGAATTTGATCATGTTACTAAAAAAATAGAAGATGGTACTTATGATTATAATATTGTTGAGTATCAGAAATTTTCAGTAAAAAATTATAAAAAATGGTTAACTACAATTGATCAAACAAAAAGGTTTTAATATCTATGGTAAAAGTAATTAAAAAAGGTCTAGAAACATCTGTTCAAGATTATCCTGGAAGAATTGGAACTCTAAATCTGGGCTTTCCACCTTCAGGTCCAATGGATAGTTGGTCTTTTAGACTTGCTAATGTTTTAGTTGAAAATGAACCTGGTGCTGCAGCTTTAGAATGTCAGTTTATGGGTCCTACTCTTAAATTTAATAGTGATAGAATAATTGCTATTACAGGTGCTGACATGTCTCCCAAAATAGATGGCAGTCCAGTTCCTTTATGGGAAAGCTTGGAAGTTAAAAAAGATCAAACTTTAGAAATGACTTTTGCAACAGTGGGTGCAAGATCTTATATTGCTTTTTCAGGAGGAATAAATACCACTCCATGGTTAGGTTCAAGATCAACTTTTCATAAAGCAGGAGTTGGTGGTATAGAGGGAAAAGCAATTCAAGATGGTCAAATTATTCCTTTAAACAAATCTAAATCAGTGGCTGGAAGAAAAGTTAAAAAAAACTCTATACCAGTTATGTCCACAAACAAAAAATGGTCTGTAGAAGTTGTTAAAGGTCCTAATGATGATTGGGTTGATGAAAAAGGACATAAAATGTTTTTAAATTCTAATTGGAAGCTTCAGTCTAAAAGTGACAGAACTGGTTATAGGCTAGAAGGACCCAAGTGGTCTTTTACAGAAAAGGCAACTCACAAAGGTTTAGAACATGGAACATTTCCTTCAAACATTATTGATCAAGGATATCCAGTGGGTGCAATAAACTTGGCTGGACAAACCCCAATTATACTAGTCAATGATGGTCCAAGCATGGGTGGATTTATTGTTCCTTACACAGTTCCATCAGCTTCTTTTTGGAAACTAGGACAAGCAAAACCGGGTGATAGTTTTAATTTTGTAGAAATATCAGTTGAAAAAGCTCAAACATTAAGAACTGAACAAACTATTATCTGCAGTGAAGCAAGTCTAATGTCATCTAAAAAAGAAAGTGGTTTATTACATGAAGCAGCAGCCAAAAAAATAGAACATATTAAAATAGTAGATTTTGATAAAGAAAAAATGAACGAAAAAATAAGAAATAAAATGATGGAAAAAAGAGGAATGAAAAATATAAAAGTTCGCTTTTTTAATTAAAAAAAATACGAAAGAATTTTATGACAACAGAAGTTAAAACAACTGTACCAGGCAATATGTGGAAAGTTTTGGTTAAAGAAGGAGATATTGTAAAAAAAGGAGACCCTTTATTCATTATGGAAGTTATGAAAACAGAAGTTCATCATGACGCGCCTGTAGATGGAAAAGTGATTAAAGTTAATGTTGTTAATGATCAAGAGGGTATAGATCCAGGTACAGTAGCGGTAATAATTGAATGATAAAAAAAATAACAAAAGAATCTTCATATTTAAGAATAATAAACGATCTCTCTGAAGATATAGGGATATCAAAAGAAGAAACGAAAAGTTTAGTTGATGTAGCTTTATCTTCTACTGACCCTAGAGATGTAAATTATGAAAATCTAAAGGAAGAAATTACAACATTTCTCGTTATTAATATTTTTTTTCTTATCTGTAAATTGTAATTTTTATGCAAGACCAAATTATTTTGTACAATGGTCCAAACTCTCCTTTTGGAAGAAAAACTAAAATAACCTCTTTAGTACAAGAAATAAAATTGGAAGAAAAAATTATTAATGTTTACGAAGCTGATTTTTTAGATAAGCATAACCCTATAAGGAAAATTCCAACATTAGTGGTTAATAAGTTAGCAATTATAGATAGTGATAATATTTGCTTGTATCTTGATACAATATCAAAAAAAAATACATTATTTCCTAAAAAAAAATATTGGGAAATAATGTCAATGACTTCGATTGCTAATGGATTAATGGAGTCGGTGCTGGAAAGACGTATGGAAATGATTAGACCTGATAGTGAAAAAAGTAACAATTTCATCAACAAACAGGAAGTAAGAATTACAAGAACCATCAGCTGGTTAGAAAATAACTGGAATAATTACGATGACTCTTATTTGACCATGGATCAAATTGCGATTGCATGTGCCTTGGATTACACTATTTATAGATTTAACGATAAGTGGAGAACACATAATACAAAACTTAATAAGTGGTTTAGTAATTTTTTAGAAAAAGATTTTATGAAATCTACATTGCCACGTGAAAAATAAGTATGATTAAAGCAGCTTCAATAGGATTAGGATGGTGGTCAGATGAACTTGCAAAATCAATTCAAGGAAAAAGTAAAAAAATTAAAATTGTAAGTTGTTATTCTAAAAGCAAAAAAAAAAGAATTAATTTTTCAAAAAAATATAAAACTAATTATCATGACTCTTTCATGGCCATACTTAAAGATCCCAAAATTGATGCAATAATATTAACAACTCCACATTCACTACATTCAAAACACGCCATTCAAGCAATGCAAAATGGAAAACATGTTTTTGTAGAAAAACCAATGGCAACAAAATTTTTAGATGCAAAAAAAATGTATTTAATGGCAAAAAAATATAAAAAAACTTTATCTGTTGGACATAACAGAAGATACTCTAGTGTTTTTGATTTTATTAATAATTTAAATCGAAAAAAAAAAATTGGGAAAATATTGCATATCGATTCAAATTTCTCTGCTCCAGGCGCTTTAAATTATAAAAAAAAATTTTGGCGTTCAAATAAAAAAGAAAGTCCAGGAGGAGCAATAGCTGGACTTGGTATACATATGATAGATTTAATGTGTTATTTTGGAGGAAAAGTTAGATCAGTACAATCATTGGTAAAAAGGTACGCTGTAAAAGTAAACATTGATGACACTACTTCTGCTCTTTTTGAACTTAATAATTGCACAGGAAACCTAACTACTATTTTTGCTTGTCCTTACACTTCAACATTTAATATTTTTGGAACTAATATGAATATTTTTTCCAAAGTAGATAAAAATAAAATCAAAATAGTTAAAAAAAATGGAAGCGTTCAAAAAATAAATTTAGCTAATAAAGATACTCTTTTTTTAGAACTACAAGAATTTGCCAGCAGTTGTAATAATAAAAAAAAATATAGAATAAAAAATTCTGAAGCTGCTCATAATGTCAAAGTTATGGAAGCAATTGTTAAATCTTCTAAAAAAAATAAAAAAATATATTTATAATTTAATCGTAATAAAACATTGGTGCTTTTTTCCAATCGGCCCAAGAAACAGGATCATGTCCCCAAACAACTTTTGCATCATATTCTTTTGCAACTTTTCTTAATTTTTTAACTGATGCAGCAGCATCAGAAGAAGAAGCAACAAGTCCTGGTAAACATTTATCGCACCAGTGATCACCAGTATAACAAGCATCACCAGTAAATAGCATATAGCCAGTTTTTGGAAGATTAACTAATACTGATTGATGACCTGGTGTATGTCCAGGTGTAAATATTACTTTTATAACTCCATCGCCATAAACATCATAAAAATCAGTTTTTCTACCTTGTAAAAATTTCCAACGAATATTCGGTTTATCAAAATCTGCTCTAATGTAAGCTGGTTGTGAAAACCAATCAGGATTAAATGCATAATCATATTCTAATCTTTGTGTAATATGTGTAGCGTTTGGAAAATGTCCAATTGCACCTGAGTGATCTAGGTGAAGATGGGTTTGTATTACATATTTAACATCTTCAGGTTTGGTATTAACGCTTTTTACCACATCTTTACACCACTCTGATACTTTCATAACCGGATCATAGGCTTCGACTACCGAGCCCCAATGTTTGTGTTTATCCAAAGCTGCTTCTATTGGCATTCCACCGTCAATAATTACATCTCCTTCAGGATGTTTAATTAAAAACCATGGTACTGGTATTTCATAAGGTTCTTCACCTTGGTTCATTTTTATAAATTTTAATTTTGTTTTAATTGATCCTGTTTGAAACATGTATAATTTAATACCTGAGTTGAATTTTTTTGTTTGTTCAAAAATATCTTTATCTTTTTCTTTCATAAATAACAGTTCTACCAAGCTGACTGATAAATGCTAAGTGCATCTGATTCAGTTACTTCTCTTGGATTATTAACTAATAGTCGTGTTTGTTTCATTGCATCACTTGCCATTTTTTCACATGCATTTTTTGGAATATTAACCTCTCTTAATTTTTGTGGAAGACCTAATCTCTTAGACAAATCTTCTAGTTTATCAATAAACTCTGCACAAACAGCTTGTGTTCCTTGATTAATGTTTAAATTGGGAAAAACATATGGTCCAAGCTCAGCATAATTTTTAGCTGCCTTTGTATCAATGCTATTAAATCTAAGTACATAAGGTAAAACTAATGAATTCGAAAGTCCATGTGAAACATGAAAAGTTCCTCCTATTGGATAAGCAAGAGCATGAACTGCCGCAACCGGAGAATTAGCAAAAGCTTTTCCTGCTAACATAGCTCCAATAAGCATATTTCCTCTAGCTTCAATATTTGAACCATCAAAAACAGCTTTTTCTATAGAGCCTCCAAGTAGCTTTAACGCCTCAATTGCCAGCATTTTTGAAATAATATTATTGTTTTTATTTGAAGATGCATATCCTTCAATCGCATGAACCATTGCATCAATTCCTGTTGCTGCCGTAGTCCCAGCTGGAAGACCTAATGTAAGACTTGGATCTAAAATTGCTAAATCTGGTAAAATTATTGTTGAAGAAACTCCTTTTTTTTCTTCTTCTCCAACTGTGATGATTGATACAGGAGTGACTTCAGAGCCAGTGCCTGCTGTAGTTGGTATTAACACTAAAGGTAAACGCGGTCCTTTTGCATTTGCAACTCCCCAGGCTTTTTCTAAATCTTCATTAGAACCAAGTATCAAAGCTGTTAGTTTAGCTACATCCATTGATGATCCTCCACCAAAACCAATAACTCCTGTTGCTTTAAATTTTTTTCCAATCTCTATTGCTGTTAAAAGAGTTTTTTTAGATGGATCAGCTTCTACTTCATCAAAGACTTCAACCTCTCCCATTGTTTTTAATTCTTGTATAGTTGGCTTGGTTAATCCTAAAGACATTAATCCTTTATCTGTAATAAACAAAATACGAGAACCAAGTTTATTAAATATTTCTTTACACGAATTTTTTGCTTCTCCACTTCCAAATCGAAGTCCAGGAGTTGTGTTGAATTGAAAATTATTTAAAGTCATGAATTATTATACAAAATAAACATAGAATATTATTGAAAATATTGCCATTCCTATAAGAATTAATATCCAACCATAGCCTGTTCCAACTTTATCTATATAGTTAACTTCTCCTTGAACCTCATCTGGCTTTTTATATAGATCGTTTGCTTGAATAGGTTTGTTTGGCAAAGTTGATAAATCCATTTTACTTGCCAAAAACCAAATTAACCCTATGCCAAATAACCACCAAATCAACTGATATCCCCAAATAGACGGTATCTTAAGTATCCAAGATTCATAGCCAGCTCCAGGTTCTCCAAAAAAACTATTTCCAAGAATTTGCCCTGGACCAACTCCAAAAAAAAGCCAGATTAAAGCAATTACATAAGCAAATGATCTTAGTTTTGTTCTGCTTGGATGTAAGCCCATATGTTCATTTAAAAAATCATGAAACTTTTGTCTGTGTGGTCTGTAAATATCAATTTTTGTAATATTAGAAAAAGCAGAAATAGAAAAACAGATAAAAACGTTAAATAACATTCCCCATACACCTGAATGTATCGTTAGTGGCCACCTTCCCCAAGGCAATCTGTTTCCAGCTATTTGTTGTCCAATAGTTTCAGTCAAAATTACAATGATTATTCCAATAACTAATCCAAAAATTGCTGCTCCTCTTGTTATCCAAGGAAACCAAACTAGACCAAGTAAAACAATTAAAAACTGAAAGGCTATAGAAATTGCTATTCCGCTAAAAATTACCATTGCTGGCTTAGCAAATGTTGCTAAATAAAGTGATGCTAAAAATACTAACATCATTATTATACGAGCAGCAGCACGTTCTTTTTCCCAATTTATATTTTTATTAATATAAGCTTTATATAAATCTCTTGTAATAATACTTCCTGATGTCATTAATAAAGCTGCAGCTGTTGACTGAAGTGCTGCAATCAATCCAACTGCTAATAAGCCAGTTAACCAAAGAGCATGCTTGTCCATTAAACTTATAATGTGATAAATTATTAATGAATGATCTTTGTTAGAAACTTCTGGCAGCAAAGTACTTATTGAAAGACCGCTCTTATTAATTTCTGAATTTGCTCCTAATAAATTCGCACCGATTCCTTGATATGTTGCAAATACAAATAATAAAAAACCTACGATAACAGCAGATCCCCAAACTTGATAATAAGAAAAAGCTTTTGGGTGTTTTGCTGAATAACTCCACATGGAAAATGAAGGTGAAAGAACTATTCCCATAAAAGAAAGTGTAAAAGTAAAAATCATCATTGCAGTCCAAGGACCACCAACTGCCTCGTTCTTTCCTAGCCCTGATACCCATTGAACAACACCTGGTAAGGCAAAATATCCATTATAATCACCGCCTCCATAACCATTGGTAGTTTCCCAAGAACTCATATTTGTGCTTGCAACCTTTGCTAATGCTTTGCCAAAGGTTTCAAAATTTCCAATTAAAGAATAAACGATAATTCCTAAAAGAATTACTGTCAAAAAATAAAGCCAAGATTGAACCACTCCTATGGTAACAATAGATTTAAAACCTCCTCTCGTTACATAGAACAAAACAATTATGGAAATTATCCACATGCTTAATTCCCTAGAAACATGTCCTTCAGTTAAGGTATTGACTAAGTAGCCTGTGGCGCCAAAAAAAACTGCAATTAAGGGTATTGCTATAAAAAAAGTTACTATGACTGAAATAACACGGATTGCATCACTCTTATAGTAATCATAATACATTTCACCTGGAGTGATATATCCAAACTTTTTGCTTAACATCCACTGTCTCTTAAAAAAAAATATACTTCCCAAAGGAACTGTTATAGCTACAAAGGCTGTTCCAACATATTGAAAGCCATCATGAAAAACAAGATTTACCTGAGATATAACTGTTAAACCAGCAAATGTAGCCGCTGTTGCTGCAAAGAAAAAAATCCATGATGAAACATTTCTGTTTGCTAAATAATATTTCTCTGCACTGTCAGAATTATATTTTGATCCTCTTACACCCCAAAAAAAACAATAAGCAGCATACAACAAAATAAAAATAAACAACCAAAGAGATTTTTCGGACATTTAATCCTTTTTAAATTTAGGTGCAACGCCTTGGTGCTGATTCACCTCGCTCTTTTTTAATTCTTTCTGCTTCTTTTTGTGCTGCTTCAATTGATGTAAAAACTTTATCTTCATACAAAATAAATGGCTTAGCTCTATCAGCATTAAGCTGGGCTACACACCATTCTTTACCAGGCTTAGTGCACATTACCATGTAAGCTCCCGGTATAGGTCCGTATTTTCTATTATTTAGAGTAAAAAGGCTTTTAGCTAGTTCATTTAGTTTATCTTCATCTAAATTTCCTAAAGCATTTTTTTCTAATTCATTAAAAGGTGTAACATTATCAGATCCTAATATGCTTTTACCGCCTGTTCCTTCTGGTCTTGTAAATTGAGGTTTGTTCATTAAGGTAATGGACCCTCCTTTAAAAATCCTCTTATTGCATTCTCAAGAATTTTAGAGACATTATTATTATAACTGTTGTAAGACAAACTTCCACACCAAGAGAGAGACCCTGGCGCAAACAATGCTCCATCATTTGGAGTTTTATAATAAATCATATCAGCTCTAACCATTGGATTTTCTGTACCTCCACCATAAAAACCTCTCACAGTAAAATGGATTTCTTCATTAACTTGCATCATCAAATTTGTATGGTTTTCTGATCTTGCTAATAAATAAGCATTATGAGGTGTGCCAAAATCTAGATCATATCTATCAAGTTCAAGTCCAGCAGCACCTCCCCCAACTAAACCAAAATCTCCAATAACTTCATCCTCTCCAACACCTTCAAAAATCCATGAACACTCTGGTCTTTTGCTATCAGGTTCTCGTTTATAATATGAAGAAACATCAAATCCGTAAGCTGTAAATGTTAGACCGCAAACTTTAGATGGAATTCTTCCTCTTGCTCTCCACATTCCGCCATATTTTCCATCAAATGCGTTATTATATTCTCCTGGATTTGCTGTCCAAGCTCTTGTCCCTGCTTCTC
>CACIML010000011.1 GCA_902587735.1 uncultured Pelagibacteraceae bacterium | reverse complement strand
AAATGGAGACCAAGAAAAATAAATTTTGGTAGTGGAACTTTGTGGAAATATGCACAAACCGTTGGTCCAGCTTATTTGGGTGCACCGACACATCCTGGTAAGAAAAATGAAGTGAAGTGTTACGCTGATATTTAATGAAAATAAGACCTGTTATTTTATGTGGAGGAGCTGGAACTCGACTTTGGCCCCAAGCTAAGAACAACCAAGTTAAACAATTTATAGATTTTGGTGGATGGAGTTTATTAGAAAAAACTTTACATAGAGTTAAAGGGCCAACTTTTGACTATCCAATTATAAGTACAAACTTTAAATATTTAAAAAAAGTAAGAAGTTATCTAAAAAAGTTTAAATTTAAAAAATATAAAATTATCTTAGAACCAGCCAAAAAAAACACTGCACCAGCTATTTTATCTTCTGCATTAATCAACGATATTCCAAACAAGCAGCCTTTAATGTTTTTACCAGCAGATCATTTAATTGAAAAAGTAAGCTTATTTAATAAAGCAATTAATAAAAACAAAAGTAACTTAAACAATCAAAATATATTTATCTTTGGAATTAAACCCACTGAACCATCAAGCGAATATGGATATTTTTTAACTAAAAAAATTAAAGCTAATATTAATAAAGTTACAAAATTTATTGAAAAACCTAAAAAAAATAAAGCTAAGCAAATTATTAAAAAAAAAGGTTATTGGAATTCAGGAATGTTTTTTATTCGAAAAGATTCATTAATAAATAATTTTAAAAAATATCAGCCAAATATTTACAAAAATTGCCTAAAATCAGTTTCAAAGGCTAAGCTTAAAAATAATACTTATCATTTAAATAAAGCCTCTTTTTTAAAAGTTACTGAAAAATCATTTGATTATGCAATCTTGGAAAAAGCTAAAGAAATTAATGCGATTAAATTAGATATACCTTGGTCAGATCTAGGCAGCTGGAGAGAGATTTCAAAGATTTACAAAAAAAATAAATCTAAATATTTCAAAAAAAAGAACGTTTATTACAGACCTTGGGGTCGTTATGTTAACTTATTTAAAGGACAAAATTTTTTAGTTAAAGAATTAACTGTTAATTCAAGATCATCTATAAGTTTACAAAAACACCATCATAGATCTGAACATTGGATGATTACACAAGGCAAACCTAAAATAACCATTAATAGAAAAAAATTTTTTAAAAAAGAAAACGACTCTGTGTTTATCCCAACGGGATCTATACACAGAATAGAAAATCTATATAAAAAACCAGTTAAAATTATAGAAGTTCAAACTGGACCTATTTTAAAAGAAACTGATATAGTTAGATTCCAAGACGTTTACGGCCGTATTAAATAATTGTAAGTTATTTTAAGAACTTTATGAGCATAGTAACAGATATATTTTTACCCATAGCTTTAGCATTCATTATGTTTGCTTTAGGTCTAGGATTAACTGGGGCTGATTTTTTAAGAGTTTTAAAACAACCAAAAGATTTTTTTGTTGGAGCAATCAGTCAAATTATTTTACTTCCAATTATTGCATTTATTTTAGTTAAAATTTGGCCAATTTCACCCGAACTTGCAATTGGTGTTATGATTATTGCTGCAGCACCAGGGGGCGTAACCTCAAATATACTAACGTCCTTTGCCAGAGGGGATGTGGCTCTTTCAATTTCATTAACGGCAGTTATAAGTCTTTTAAGTGTCTTAACAGTTCCTTTTATTATTGTAACTTCTTTAGGCTTGTTAGGATCGGAAAATGTAACTCAAAATATTTCTTTAACTAGTATGGCGATTAGTATGTTTTTGATTGTAACAGTTCCTGTAATACTAGGTATGATATTTAGAAGATTTGCATCAAATGCAGCAATAAAATTTGAACCAATAGCTAAAAAAATTTCAATAGGATTATTTATAATTGTCTTGGTTGGTGCTATTTTAGCAGAAAAAGACAATATAGTTTCTTATTTTGCTGATGCTGGACTTATTACATTGGCTTTAAACGTTATTATGATGATTGTTGCTTTTTATGTTGCTCAGTTATTAGCAACTGGAAATGCTCAAAAAAAATGTATTGCTATAGAGTGTGGTCTACAGAACGGTACACTTGCCATTTTCGTTGGCACAACATTATTTGGTGGCGGAGCTTTTGTAATTCCAGCTGCTACTTATAGCTTAATAATGTTCGCCACCTCTTTAATTTTTGTATTCCTCGTAAAAAATAATTAAAACCAATTATTTGGAATAATTATATAGTGAATAGCAAGTACTTAAATATTTTAACAAATCTGTAACATTTAAATGAGATAATTTTATATGGAACTTTTAACATTTGTTTTGTTAATCATAATAGCTATTTTGTTATTTTTTCTTTTAAAAAAAGAAAGAGTCTTAGGTATTAATACTGAAGTTAAAATTGAAGATAATAAGTTAGATGAAGATGAAAGTAAGAAATATAGAGAAACTATTTATAATCTTTTAAATTACATTCCAGAGGGAATTATAATTTTAAACAAATCCAAGGAAATAATATTTAGCAATAGTTCAGCCAGTAAAAGATTTCAAACAAAGTTGAATGAAAATATAAGTGGATTTTTAAGAAATCCTGACTTGTTAAGTTCAATTGAGAAAGCTTTTAATGGAGAAAATTCTAATGATCTTGAAATAGAGTTGAGAAATCCTTCAGTTCTTAGAATGAATGTAACAATCTACCAAGATAATCATAATTTATTCTTTGATGAGCCATCTTGCTTACTTTTTATGAGAGATTTAACTGAATTTCATAAATTTCAACAACTAAAATCAGACTTTGTTGCAAATGTTTCCCATGAACTAAGAACTCCACTGCAATCTATCAAAATAGGACTTGAGACATTTGAAAATAATGCAGATTTAAAAAAGAACTCTGAAGTTACTAATTTATTACCAGTAATGACCTCCCAATCTGAAAGAATGGAAAATTTAATCAGAGATTTATTATCTCTTTCAAAGATTGAGTTGCAAGAACATATAAGACCAACCCATGAAATAGATTTAATAGAAGTACTTAATTATGTAATGAAGACTTATGAAAATATTGTTAAAAAAAACAATATAAATTTAAATTTACAAAAAACTGAGAATTTTAAAATCATTGGTGATCGAGATAAATTAATAGAAATTTTTACTAATCTCATTGATAATTCAATTAAATATAGTGAGAAGGGTAAAGAAATTAAAATTGCTACAAAAAAAGAGGGTGATTTAAATATTGTCTCGATATCAGATCAAGGGGTAGGAATTCCTAAAGAATTTATACATAGAATCACTGAAAGATTTTTCACTGTTGATCCTAGCAAAAGTCGTAGTGTTGGTGGAACAGGCTTAGGTCTTGCAATTGTTAAACACCTTGTTTCTCAACATAGAGGTGAAATGATTATTAATAGTGAAGAAAATCAAGGGACCACTATAGATCTGAAATTCAATTCAATTTGATTCAACTAAAAAGTTAGTCTTTGTAACAAAAGTTTAACTTTCCTTTAATAAAATATTTAAGATTCAGATTTAATTATTGATGCATAACGAATCTAAAAAAGGAGAAATATGAATAGATTAGTAAAAATTTTATTAGGGTTTCTTTTAGTTCTTAGTTTTACAACAACTAGTTACTCAAGAGATCAAATAAAAATTGTGGGTTCTTCTACTGTTTACCCATATGCTACAGTTGTAGCTGAAAAGTTTGGTAAGGGTGGAAAATTCAAAACACCAGTAATTGAAAGTACGGGAACTGGTGGAGGAATGAAATTGTTTTGTGCAGGTGTAGGAGCAAATCATCCTGATATAACTAATGCATCAAGAGCAATTAAAACAAAAGAAAAAGCTTTATGTGAGAAAAATGGAGTTGCTGAAATTATTGAAATAGTAATAGGTAATGATGGTATTTCATTTGCACATTCAGTGGATGCTCCAGATGCAGATTTTACAAAAGAACAATTATGGAGAGCTTTAGCACTTAAAGTAGACATTGATGGAAAACTTGTTGAAAATCCATACAAAAATTGGAGTGATATAGATGCTAGTCTTCCAAATAAAAAGATTGAAATATTAGTTGCACCTCCAACGTCAGGTACTAGAGACGCATGGAATTCATTAGTTATGGTTAAAGGATGCACTAAAACAGCCAAATCTCTTTATGATGCTGAAGGTAAAAAAGCTAAAAAGGAATGTGCTAAAATTAGAGAAGATGGATACGCTGTTGAAGCTGGTGAAAATGATACTTTAATTGTACAAAAACTTTCATCTAATCCTGATGCATTTGGTTTTTTTGGTTATAGTTACTTAGTAGCCAACAAAGATAAGATCAAAGCATCATCTGTTAATGGTGTTCAGCCATCATTAGAGGGTATCCAGGATTATTCTTATCCAATTGCAAGACCATTGTTCTTTTATGTAAAAAAAGCTCACATTGGTGTAATTCCAGGCATTAAAGAGTTTCTTAAAGAATTTACTTCTAAAAAAGCAATGAGTAACAGAGGTTATTTAGCTGAAATAGGACTTGTTCCTTTAGCTTCAGATAAATACAAAGTTACTAGAACTGCTGCAGTAGATCTTAATACAATCAAGTTAAAATAACTTTAATTTATCCCCAAAAAAAGGCCAGTAATAACTGGCCTTTTTATTGATTCAATCTTAGATTTAATTTGTAATATTTCTGTAACATTAAGAATATATCACTCAGGGCGAATGAACATCGTTCTAATATTTTTAATTACTATATTTTCCATCTCTTTGTTCTTCTATGGAAAATCAAAAACTAAAACTATTTCTATCAAAGATAATATCAAATTAAATGCACTACCAAAATTTTATGGATACTATCTTGTTTTATGGTGTTCAATACCAGCATTAGTATTCTTATTAGTCTGGTCATTATTTGAACCTGTAATTATTAAATCCATAATCATTGAAACAGCTGCAAATCAAGGTGCAACATTTAATGATAAAAATGAAGCAAACTTAATTTATGAAAAAATTAAAGCTATTCATTTAGGTACTTATTTTGGAGATATAGATAGTATATTGAAAGAAAGTGCTCTTGCGTATGCAAAATTTATAAATCTTTTTACAAATTCAAAAGTAGTTTTAATTTTTGGTATAATTATAGCCTCAGTTATTTACTCTCTAAAAAAAATAAAGAATAACAGTAAAGCTAGAGACGATGTGGAAGTTATATTAAAGGGTTTATTGTTTGTATCCTCTTTAATAGCAATATTGACAACTCTTGGAATAATATTCTCTCTACTTTTTGAAAGTATCAAGTTTTTTTCAGTCATTAATGTTTTTGATTATTTATTTGGTACAAATTGGAGTCCTCAAAGAGCCTTTGTTAGAGATGCCTCATCAATAACCGCAGCTGAATTTGAAGAGTTAAAAGATGCTTTTGGCTTTATTCCATTAATTGCAGGGACATCTTTCATAGCTTTTATTGCAATGTTGGTAGCTGTTCCTATTGGTCTATTTTCAGGAATTTACATGGCTGAATATGCTTCAATTAAAGTAAGAAGAATTTCAAAACCAATTATTGAAATTTTAGCAGGAATACCAACAGTAGTTTATGGTTTCTTTGCTGCATTAACTGTCGGACCTTTTTTTAGACAAGTAGGTGAAAATTTAGGATTAACTGTTTCATCTGAAAGTGCTTTAGCCGCAGGATTAATTATGGGAATAATGATTATTCCTTATGTTTCATCTTTATCTGATGACGTAATTAATTCTGTCCCACAATCATTAAGAGATGGTTCATATGCTGTAGGAGCCACTAAATCAGAAACTATTAAACAAGTCGTAATACCTGCTGCTCTTCCAGGGATTATAGGATCAGTTCTATTAGCAGTATCAAGAGCGATAGGTGAGACAATGATAGTTGTGATGGCAGCTGGTCTCGCAGCAAATCTAACAATAAATCCTTTGGAGTCTACCACAACAATTACAACTCAAATTGTAATGATACTTGTTGGTGACCAAGAATTTGATAGTCCAAAAACTCAGTCTGCTTTTGCTTTAGGACTTACATTATTTATAGCAACATTAATATTGAATTATATTGCTCAAAGAGCAGTCAAAAAATATAGAGAAAAGTATGACTAAAGAAGAAAGACTAAAAAAAAGACACCGAGCAGAAAAAAGATTTAGATTTTACGGATTAACATCTATCTTAGTTGCTTTGTTATTCGTTGTTATTTTAGTTCAAAATATTTTCTCAAAAGGAAGTTCAGCTTTTAAAAAAACAGTAATCACAACTGAGATTTTCTTTGATCAGGAGTTACTAGAAATTAAAAATGGTGCATCTGAAGAAGATATAATGGAAGCTGATTTTTATGATCTAATGATAGAAAATTTAATAAAGGCTTATCCAGCAAAAGATAGAGATGAAGAAGATGAATTATTGAAGCTATTTAGTGGTGACGCTGAAATTGAGATTAAAAAAGCTTTTTTAAAAGATAATAACTTAATAGGCAAAATAATCACATTAGATTTAACAGCCTCTGATGACATTGATCAATTACATAAAGGTAATTATCCAAGAGATCTTCCCGAAGAGAGAAGGAGAATATCTGACTTTCAATTAGTTATATACGATTATTTTGTTGAAAATAAAAAGATAAGTAAAAATTTTAACAATTATTTCTTTAACAATGGTGACTCTAGAGATCCAGAACTAGCTGGTATTGGTGGAGCTTTAGTCGGATCATTTTATAGTATTTTAATTTGTTTATTATTAGCTTTTCCTGTAGCTGTTCTGGCGTCAATTTACTTGGAAGAGTTCGCTCCAAAAAATAAAATTACAGATTTTATTGAAATTAATATAAATAATTTAGCAGCAGTGCCATCTATTGTTTACGGTTTACTTGCTCTACAAATTTTGCTTGCAACTATCCAATTACCAAGATCAACACCATTAGTTGCTGGAATAACTTTAGCGTTAATGACTTTACCAAGGATTATTATTCCATGTAGGGCTTCATTAAAAGCTGTTCCACCCTCAATAAGAGAGGGCGCTCTCGCTGTTGGTGCTTCTAAATTTCAATCTGTTTTTCATCATGTAGTACCGTTAGCACTACCTGGCACTTTATCAGGAACTATAATCGGATTAGCTCAAGCATTAGGTGAAACAGCACCACTTATATTAATTGGAATGGTGGCATTTGTTGTTGACATACCGTCAAGTCCAGTTGATCCATCATCTTCTTTACCTGTTCAAGTGTATTTATGGTCTGAGTCTGCAGAAAGAGGTTTTGTTGAAAAAACTTCAGCAACAATTATGATGCTTTTAAGCTTTTTAATTGTAATGAATTTTATTGCTGTGTACTTAAGACAAAAATTTGAAAAACGATGGAACTAAATGAATAATATTAAAATAAAATCAAAAAATTTAAATGTTTATTATGGTGATAAACAAGCGTTGTTTGACGTTAATTTAGATTTAAATGAAAAAGAGGTGACCGCATTAATTGGTCCATCCGGATGTGGAAAATCAACTTTTATAAGATGCATTAACAGAATGAATGACGTGATCGATATTTGTAAAGTTACAGGAAATATTGAAATGGATGGTATGAATATTAATGATAAAGATCTGGATGTTGTCTCATTAAGAGAAAGAGTTGGAATGGTTTTTCAAAAGCCAAATCCATTTCCAAAAAGTATATATGATAATATTTCGTATGGTCCTAAAATTCATGGAAAAGGCGAAACCAAAAGTGAACTAGATCAAATTGTTGAGAACAGCTTAAAAAAATCTGCTTTATGGGAAGAAGTTAAAGATAGACTAGATGAACCAGGCACTAGTTTATCTGGAGGACAGCAACAAAGACTTTGTATAGCGAGAGCTATATCTGTTAATCCTGAAGTGATCTTAATGGATGAACCATGTTCAGCATTAGACCCAATTGCTACTGCAAAAATTGAAGAATTAATTGATGAATTAAAAAAAACTTATACGATTGTAATAGTGACACACTCAATGGCTCAGGCTGTACGTGTTTCACAAAAAACAGGGTTTTTTCACCTAGGAAAGTTAATTGAAGTTGGAAAAACTGAGAAAATTTTTAAAAATCCTGACAATAAAATGACACAAGACTATATTACAGGTAGATTTGGATAAATTATGAGCAATGAACATACAGTAAAGTCATACGAAGAAGAGCTGCAATTTCTTAAAGACTCATTAATTAAAATGGGAAGTTTAACCGAGTCCCAATTGAGTGACGCAATGGATGCTGTAATTAAAGTTGATAAGGACTCAATTGACAAAATCATTAAAAGTGATGAAGAAATTAATAAATTTAGATCTAAAATAGATACTCAAATAATGAATTTACTAGTTAAAAGAGCACCTATGGCAATTGATTTAAGAGAGACCATAAGTTCATTAAAAATTTCTCAAGACTTAGAAAGAATAGGAGATCTATCAAAAAGTAATGCAAAAAAAGTTAAGCCTTTACCACTAGATTTGCCAGATGAATTATTAGGAAATTTAAAAAGACTGGGAGAACTTGTTATGAAACAACTAAATGATGTTCTTGATAGCTATGTAAACAAAAACTTTGATAAAGCTAAAGAAGTTTGGGAAAAAGATGAACAAGTTGATGACTTAACTTATATCGCAATGGAAAGTGTAATAGACTTTTTATCTAAAGATAAAAAAAACTTAGATTTTTCAACGCATTTAATTTTTGCTACAAAAAATTTGGAAAGAGCAGGCGATCATATTACAAATATCGCTGAGACGGTATGTTATTTAGTAAAAGGTGAATATCTAAAAGGTAGTAGACCAAAGGGTAAAGTAATCCAAGATTAATTTGATGAAAGGAAAAATTTTTATTATTGAAGATGAAGCTTCAATAGTTCAATTAGTCCAACATAATCTAGAAATGGAGGGTTTTGTTGTCTCTTCATCATTAAACGGAAATGAAGGTTTAAAAGAATTAAAAAAATTTGAGCCTAATTTACTTTTACTAGATTGGATGTTGCCAGATTTATCAGGTATTGATGTTTGTAAAAATATTCGAAAAGATAACAATTTTAAGAATTTACCAATTATTATGTTAACAGCAAAAGGTGAAGAAGAAGATAAAATTAAAGGTCTTGAAAGTGGTGTAGACGATTATATTACAAAACCATTTAGTTTTAATGAACTATCTGCTCGAATAAAAGCTGTTCTAAGAAGATCTGATCCAAATATAGTTGCCAATGATTTGATATTTGAAGATTTGAAATTAGATAGAATAGAAAAAAGAGTTTTTAGATCAGATAAAGAAATTCAACTTGGCCCTACAGAATTTAGATTATTAGAATTTTTCTTAACAAATCCTAAAAGAGTGTTTTCACGAGATCAAATTTTAGAAACAGTTTGGCCTAATAATGTAAACGTAGAAAGCAGAACTATTGACGTTCATATACGAAGACTAAGACAATCAATTAATATTGAAGGTAAAAAAGAGTTAATTCGGACAGTTAGAGCCTCGGGTTATTCTTTAATTTAGATAATAACTTATCTACACTTTTTACATAATCCAAAAAACTCAAGATTGTATTTACTATATTTCATACCATCTTTGTCTTTAAAATTAGCTAAGTATTTGGAAAGACCTGCACTACTTATTTCTGTTACTTTTTCACAAATCTCACAGATTGAAAATGCAGTAGCTTTAGCTACCTGGCAACTTGAATTATGGCAGGCAATAAAAGCATTTCGACTTTCAATTTTATGAATCTTTCCTATTTCAACCAGTTTATCTAATGCTCGATAAACTTGTAATGGAGCTTTAATACCTTTTTTTTGAACATTAAAAAGTATCGCATAAGCTTTTAATGGTTCACTAGATTTATCAATTAAATCAAAAATAATTTGCTGGTTTTTTGAAAGATTGTGCATTTTATTTACTTTACTGATTCTCATTTAGTTTTTCAATTGAATGGATTGTTTTATTTTTAATAATGAAAGTATAAATAAAACCAATGATGCTGTTATTATTGAAGGTCCTGATGCGGTATTAAATTCAAGTGAAGAAAACAAACCAATAATTACTGATAGCAAACCTCCAATTATTGAAAACAATACCATTTTTTGGGGATTGTCTGAGATATTTCTAGCCATAGCAGCTGGAATAATTAACATTCCAGTAATTAATAACAAACCAACCATTTTTATAGAAATTGCAATAATAGCAGCCATTAAAATTGTAAATATAGCTTTTGCTCTATCTGGATTTAATCCTTCAGCTTCAGCTAACTCGTAATTTACTGTCGATGCAAATAAAGGCTTCCAAATTAATTTTAGTACCAATAAAATTAATGCTCCACCAAACCATATAATAATTAAATCATTAACAGTTACAGCTAATATATCTCCAAACAATAATCCCATAATGTCAAATCTGATAAACGCTAAAAATCCAATTACTACCAATCCAACAGCTAATGAAGAATGAGCTAAAAGACCAAGCAAAGCATCACCTGGTAGATTAGTTTTCTTTTGAAGCTGAATTAAAAATAACGCTATTATAGATGAAACTAAAAACACCGAAACAGCAATATTTAATTCAAAAGAATATGCAATAGTAACACCAAGTAATGCTGAATGTGCAAGTGTATCTCCGAAATAAGATAATCTTCTCCAAACAACAAAACAACCAAGTGGACCTGTTACTAAAGCCACCCCAATTCCAGCAATTAATGCTCTTATAAAAAAATCATCAAACATTTTAATTTTTCTTTATATCTCCTTCACTTGAATGAACATGATCATGTCTATGTTCATAAACCGAAAGTATTTGAGAGGCCTGTTCACCAAATAAAGCTTTATACTCCATGTTCTTTGCAACATCTATTGGTGAACCTGAACAACACACATGACCATTTAAACAAACAACATGGTCAGTTGCACTCATCACTGTGTGTAGGTCATGAGATATTAATAAAATTCCACAGTTTAAATCATCTGATATTTTTTTTATTAACTCATACAAAGCTATTTCCCCAGTAAAATCTACTCCTTGAACAGGTTCATCAAGTACTAATAATTCAGGTTTTTTAGAAATGGCTCTTGCGAGTAAAACTCTTTGAAATTCACCTCCAGATAAATTTCCTAAATTTTTATTTTTAAGATGCACAACACCGGTTAATGACAATGCTTCATTTATAGCATCATCTTTAAGATTTTCTGTTAAGACCATAAAATCATTAACTCTGAGTGGCAATGTCCAATCTATCGAAACTTTTTGAGGAACATATCCTACTTTGTTAGTATATTTTTCAACTTCACCTTCAATTTTTTTATAAATACCTAAAGCAATTTTTGCTGTTGTGCTTTTTCCAGAGCCATTTGGGCCTATAAGAGTTACAATTTTACCTTTTTCAACCTCTAGTGATACACCTTTAACCAGCCACTTATCATTCTGGTGATAGCCTACATTCTTTAATTTTACTAATGTATTATTATTTGATCCCATTTTACTACTTGACTTTACTAAATGTTATATTATTACACATTGTTATAATATAACAAAACATTAACGTTTAAACTATGAAAAATATGAAAAAAATACCATTAATATTGTCAATTCTATCATTCTTAACTCTTTTTACATCAGCAAATGCTGAAATAAAGGTAGTTGCATCAATTAAACCAATACATTCACTAGCTAGCTATCTAATGGATGGCGTTAACAAGCCAGATTTGATAGTTGATGGATATTCTTCACCTCATGGTTTTGCATTAAAACCATCACATGCAAAAATGCTACAAGAAGCTGATATCATATTTTATGTAGGTGAAGGCTTAGAAAATTTTTTAGAAAAACCATTAAAATCAATAGCTAAAAAAGCTGAAAAAATTGAGTTAATGGAAATAAAAGGATTACAAAAATTAAAATTTAGAGAAAGAAATATTTTTGATGATCATGACGATCATGGACATGATGAGGATGGTCACAAAGAAGATGATCATGCTGAGCATGAACACGAAGAAGATGGTCATAAAGAAGATGATCACGATGATCACGGACACGAAGAAGATGGTCATAAAGAAGACGATCACGATGATCACGGACACGAAGAAGACGGCCATGAAGGTCATGCTCATGGTGAATATGACCCTCATATTTGGTTAGATCCAGTGAATGCAAAGGTTATTCTAAATGAAATGGTTAAACATTTAATAGAAAATGATGAAAAGAATGCCTCTATTTACAAAAGTAATTTAAATAAAGCTTTAAAAGACATTGATGGATTAATAAAAAATGTAAAATCTGAACTAAACAAAGATTTTAAATCTATTGTTTTTCATGATGCCTATCAATATTTTGAAGTAAGATTTAATGTGACTGTATTGGGTGCATTTACAGTTAATACAGATGTTATGCCTGGTGCAGAACAATTATCAGAAATTAGAGAAATAATTGAACATGATAAAGTAAGTTGTATATTTTCAGAACCTCAATTTAATCCAAACATCATAAATGCTGTTGCTAAAGACATGAACATTAAAACTGGTGTTTTGGATCCATTAGGGGCTACACTTGATCCAGGTAAAGATTTATATTTTGATTTGATCAAAAACATGTCTAAATCATTCAAAGGTTGTTAATTAAAAATTGAACTTTTGTTCTAAATAATATCTAATGAGGGGATGAGTACAGTTTCCCTTACATTAGATGAAATTTTTGATTTAGCTAAAAAGACTCTATTAGCAAACGGATGTGATGACGAAACAGCATCAATATTAGCTGATCTTATTAGAAATGCTGAACGAGACGGATCGTTATCTCATGGATTATTTAGATTGCCAGCTTATGTTGGTGGTTTAAAGAGTGGAAAAATTAATGGTAAAGGAAAACCAGAGGTAAAAAAGATTTCTCCTTCAGTCATTAAAGTTCAAGGTAATAATTGTTTAGCTCCTGTAGTTTTAAACAAAGGTATACCGGAATTAGTAAAAGCTGCTAAAGAAAGTGGTGTAGCTGTATTAGCTATTACAAATTCTCATCATATGGCTGCGATGTGGCCTGAAACAGAAATGGTAGCCGAACAAGGTTTAGTTGCCTTTGCATGTACTTCTTATAAGCCTGCAGTGGCACCTGCTGGCGCAACAAAACCATTATTTGGAACAAACCCAATATCTTTTGCCTGGCCAAGACCAGGAAAAACTCCAGTGGTTTATGACATGGCAACAGCTTCAATGGCAATGGGTGAAGTTCAAGTTGCTAAAAGAGAAGGGCATAAAGTTCCTTTGGGCACAGGTTTAAACAAAGATGGTAAAGAAACTACTGATCCAGGAGAAATAGCTGATGGTGGAGTGTTATTACCCTTTGGAGGATATAAGGGCTCAGGAATAGCAATGATGGTTGAGTTATTAGCTGGTGCTTTGGTTGGTGATAATTTTAGTTACGAGACCGCAGCAAAAGATAATAAAGATGGAGGACCTCCAAGTGGCGGTGAGTTTATTTTAGCCATTTCACCAGATAAATTATCAGGAAATAATTGGGATAAACATTCAGATGAATTTTTTAATAAGATGAAATCAATGGAAGGAGTTAGACTTCCGGGCGAAAGAAGACACAAAAATAGATTAGATAAAGGTCCAAGAAACATAAACGAAGAACTAGTAAATAAAATTAAATCTTTAAGCTAATTCAAGTTCAATAGGGGTATGGTCAGAAGGTTTTTGTCTTCCACGCGGGAATTTATTTACTTTAATGTTATTAACTTTATCAATTAAAGAACTAGATACTAAAAAATGGTCAATTCTCATACCATTATTTTTTTGCCAAGCACCACTAGTATAATCCCAAAATGTGTATCCTTCTTTTTCAGGGTGTAAATGTCTAAAGGCATCATGAAAGCCTAAATTAACTAACTCTCTTAATTTTTTTCTTATTTCCAATCTAAACAGTGCGTCATTTTCATAGTTTTTTGGATTGTGAACATCTTCTGCGGAAGGAATTATATTAAAATCACCCGCAATAATTATATTTTCGTTTTGTTTAGATAAAGATTTTATTTTTTTAATAAAATTATCCAGCCAATAAATTTTATAATCATATTTTTCTGTATCCACGGGGTTCCCATTGGGCGTATATATATTTATTAAATTTATATTTTTATTTTTATGTTTTAATTCAGCTGAAATTATTCTTGATTGCTTATTTTTATCTTTAAATATATCAGTTTGAATATTACTTAATTTTTTTTTTGAAATAATCGCAACACCGTTATAACTTTTTTGCCCATAAACATAATTTTCATATTTTAATGATTTAATATCATCATAAGGATAAGTCTCATTTGGTGTTTTGATTTCTTGCATCATAATAATATCAGGAGAGAATTTTTTAATATATTCTTTGATATTTTTGATACGAGCTCTTACGGAATTTACATTCCAAGAACTAACAATCATTAAACAGAAAAAGAAGTACCACAGCCGCAAGATGATTTGCTTTGTGGGTTCGTTATTTTAAAAGAATCTCCTATTAGTTCAGATACAAAGTCAACTTCAGATCCTTTTAAAAGATCAGCAGAAGTTTTATCGATTAAAATATTTTCAAATTTTAAATCATCTTTTTCCATCAATTTATCGAATGAAAAATCATATTGAAAACCAGAACAACCGCCACCTTTAATAGCGATTCTAAAAAAAGACCCTTTATCTTTCTGAGATAGCAAATGGTTAATCTGTTTTATTGCTTTATCTGTAAATTTAATTTCTTTAATCATATAACAACACTGATATTACTAATATAATAGTAAATTATCGATTTTAAAGTATGAAAAATTTCTCAAAATTAGGCTTATTTAAAAGCAAGGGTCGTATTTTCAATGAATCAGCTAATGAATATCGAACTCCATTTCAAAGAGATAGAGATAGAATAATCCATAGCGCTTCTTTTAGAAGGCTTAAACATAAAACACAGGTATTTGTTAATACTGAAGGCGATCATTATAGAACTAGAATTACTCATTCTATTGAAGTTGCCCAGATAGCGAGAACTATTGCAAAATATTTAAATATTAATGATGATTTAGCAGAAACCTTAAGTTTAGCACACGACTTAGGTCACACTCCTTTTGGACATGCCGGCGAAGAGATTTTAAATGAATGCATGAATGATTTTGGCGGATTTGATCATAATTTACAAACAATTAGAATAGTGATGTTTTTAGAAAATAAGTATTTAAAATTTAAAGGATTGAATTTAACAGTCGAAACTCTTGATGGTCTTTTAAAACATAATGGAATTATTGAGGATTATTTTAATATTCAAACGATAATTGGTTTAAAAAATTTTAAAAATAAAATTAATTTTAAAAGATCCCCATCTTTAGAATCACAAATTTCAGCTATTTCAGATGATATTGCATATAACAATCATGATATTCAAGATGGTCTAAAAGCAAAAATGTTTAAACTTAAAGATCTAATGGAAATTAATTTTTTCAAAGATATTAGCAACAATCATAAGAAAAAATATAAAAGCTTAGATAAAGATATTTTGATATACCAAATAATTAGAGATTCAATTAATTTAATGGTTAAAGATTTAATAGCAAATACAATGAAAAACTTAAAGATTAAAAAAATAAAATCAATCAGTGATATTTATTTATGCAAGGATCAGATAGTTTGTTTTTCTGATAAGTTTACTAAAATTGAAAAAGAAATTAAGTTTTTTTTAAGAACAAAAATGTATAACAATAAAAATGTATTAGTTAAAAATACCCAAGGTAAAAAAATTATAAAGAAATTATTTGATGTAATTAATAACAATCCAAAAAAATACTTAAATAACAGCCAATTAAAATTAAATAAACAAAGAGCCGTAGCAGATTTTATATCTGGAATGACTGACAGATATGCAATTAATTTATATAACAAAATAAAATGAATATTTTTGATATTTACTCAGAAAAAATTAAAACATTAGTTAAAAATTTAAACAAACAAAATTTAATTGAAATTCCAGATTCATTGAATGGTATAAATGTTGATTTACCACCAGAAAAATTTGATTGCGATATATCAACGAATGTTGCAATGGTTCTTTCTAAATCTAACAAAAAACCACCCATAGATTTAGCTAAACAATTATCTGAATTAATCAAAAAAAATGATAAAGATATTTCTTCTATTGATGTTGCAAAACCTGGATTTATTAATATTAAATTTAACAAATCTTTTTGGAACAATTTTTTAAAAGAAATTATTATTAATCAAAAAGAATTTGGTGTTAATAAGAAGCAAAAAAAAAAGACATATCTTGTTGAATTTGTTTCTGCAAATCCAACCGGTCCACTTCATGTTGGTCACTGTAGAGGTGCAGTAATTGGAGATGTTATTTCAAATATACTCATTTTTAATCAAAACAAAGTTATAAAAGAGTATTATGTTAACGATTATGGAAATCAGATCATTAATTTTACAAAATCAGTGTATTTTAGAATTAGAGAAATTTTGAACAATGAAAAATTTCCTTCTGACAATCCAGATTTGTATCCAGGTGATTATTTAATAGATATTGCGAAAAATATTATTTCACAAAATAAGAAAATTAAATTTGATAATTTTAAAAATATTTCAAATGAATTAACCAAGTTATCAATTGAACAATCTCTTAAAATGATAAAATTAAATTTAAAAATTCTAGGTATAAATCATGATAATTTTGCAAGTGAAACAGATATTGTTAATAACAATGAAGTTCAATCAGTTATTGACCAACTTGAAAAAGATAAATTTGTTTATAAAGGAAAAATAAATGCTCCTGAAGGGGAAGATAAAACTGACTGGATCGAAAGAGAGCAGTTACTTTTTAGATCAACTGATTTCGGAGATGATAAAGATAGGGCTCTTCAAAAATCAGATAAATCATGGACATATTTTGCAAGTGATGTTGCTTATCACAATAATAAATTAAAAAGAAAATTTGATATTTTAATAAATATACTAGGTGCTGATCACGCTGGATATATTAAGAGAATTACATCTGCTGTTGAAGCTTTATCAGGAGAAAAAAATAAATTAATTTGTAAAGTAAGCCAATTAGTTAAGCTAATTAAAGATGGAAAGCCTTTTAAAATGTCTAAAAGAAAGGGTGATTACATAACAGTTCATGATTTAGTTAATGAAGTTGGTAAAGATGCCACAAGATTTATTATGCTTAACAGAAGTGGCGACGCTGAATTAGATTTTGATTTTACAAAAGTAAAGGAAAAATCTAGAGATAATCCTCTTTATTACGTTCAATATTGCTATGCCAGAATATCCTCTGTATTTAGAAATATTAATAAAAAAATTAACGAAGAAATTAAAATTAAAAATTATGATTTTTCATATTCAAATGATGAAATCAAAATAATAAAAAAAATATCACAATGGCCAAAATGCATAGAATTATCATCATCTAAACTAGAACCTCATCGAGTGACAGTTTATTTGTATGAACTAGCATCAGATTTTCACTCATATTGGAATTTAGGAAAAGACAATGAAGATAAAAGATTTATCGATAAAGATAATAAAGTTTCTGATAATAAAATTGTTCTTTTGAAATCTGTTTCAAATGTAATTAAATCTGGAATGGATATTATTGGAGTAGATGCACCTGAAAAAATGTAATGATTAAGGAATTAAAATATATATTTTATCTTTTGGTTATTTTTTTCTTTATTTTTTTTACAGGTAAATATTATTTTTCAGATGAAAATAAAAAAAACTCCTATCGATCTTTACAATCAATAGATAATAAAATTGATATTTATAAAGTAAACCTTCAGGTTCTTAAAAGTGATACCGAAAATATTATTGAGTATATAGAAAATAATACAAATCAAAATAAAAAGACATACAATTTTTGGAATTTATTAATTGATGATGAAAAATAGAAGATCTTTTGTAATAGGGGTTAAATCTACTATTTTACAAGCTAAAGAAAAAAATTTTTTAAAAAAGTATAAACCCTGGGGTGTAATACTTTTTTCAAGAAATATAAAATCTATTACTCAAACAAAAAAATTAACTGACAATATTAGAAAAATTTTTAAGGATAAAAAATATCCAATTTTAATTGATCAAGAAGGAGGGCGGGTTAGCAGATTAAATGAACTTATAGAAAGCTCAATTTTTACTGGTGAATTTTTTGGAAAACTTTACAACCAAAATGTTAAAAAATTTAATGTTTATTCGGAAATTTTTATAAATCAAACATGCGATTTATTGGAAAAAATTGGTGTTAATATAAATACTGTACCAGTACTTGATGTAAGACGAAAAAAATCTAGCAAAGTTATTGGCGATAGATCATTTGGCTTTAACCCTAAAAAAGTAAGTAAAATTGGTGATTATTTTATTAATCAATTTCAAAAAAATAATATTGCAACAGTTATTAAACATATTCCGGGTCATGGATTGGCAAAAGTAGACAGTCATAAATCTACACCCTTTATTAAATCTAAATTAAAAAATTTAAATAAAATTGATTTTCTCCCATTTAAAAATAAAAAAAGTCTATTTGCCATGACATCACATGTTATCTATAATGATATTGATATAAATTTTACAACCACACATTCAAATAAAGTCATTAAATTCATCAGAAATAAAATTAAATTCAAAAATTTATTAATATCTGACGACATATCTATGAAAAGTTTAAAATTTTCAATTAGTGAAAATACTAAAAAAGCTTTTAAAGCAGGCTGTAATTTAGTTTTACATTGCAACGCAAGGTACGGTGAAATGATAGAAGTTGCTGAAAATTCACCTAAAGTTAATGCTTTTATAACTAAAAAAACATCACAATTTTACAAGATTTTGAGCTAGTATTAAAATATGTCAAATATTGATTCTGATCAATTTAATGTAAATTTAATTAAATTTAATGGACCACTTGATGTACTTTTAGATTTAGCAAAATCACAAAAAGTTAATCTAGAAGATATTTCTGTATCTAAATTAGCTGATCAGTTTCATGAATTTATAACAAAAGCAAAAAGTCTTAATTTGGAAATTGCTTCAGAATATTTGTTAATGGCTACATGGTTAACATATTTAAAATCTAAATTGTTACTACCTGAGACTTCTGAAGATGAATTTAAAGCCTCTGAAGTTGCAGAAAAATTGAAACTGCAACTAAAAAAATTAGAGTTAATAAGATTACTTTCTGATCAAATGCTTAAAAGAGAACGTTTAGGAAGGGATATTTTTATGCGAGGCGTAAAAGGTAAGATTAGATCAATTTATAATTCTGAATATTCTCTTACTTTATATGAGCTTTTAAAATGTTACTCTTCTATAATCATGACAAAGGATTTTCAAAGAATGAACATTATTAAATTGCCAGTTTTCACAGCAGAAAATGGTATTCAAACAATTAAAAACTTTTTTGGTAAGTTAATTGAATGGAAAAAAATTGATGATTTAATACCATCTAATTTTAAAACTAAAAAAAAATTTAGAAAAACTGGCAAAGCAGGAATTTTTGCTGGCTCATTGGAGCTAGTTAAGGAAGGAAATATTAAAATGAAACAAGATAAACTTTTTGACGATGTTTACATTCGAGAAAACAAATGAAAAAAGAAAAAAAAGTAAATATCATAAATTTTCCATCAAAATTAATAGATGGCGAAAGAGAAGTTGAAGCAATTATTTTTGCAGCTGCGGAACCTTTGGATGTTGATACAATCGAATCCAAAGTATCAAAAAAAATTGACGTTGATAAAATTTTAAAAAAAATTCAATCCACATACTCCTCTAGAGGTATTAATTTAGTTTGTATTTCAAAAAAGTGGTCTTTCAGAACTGCAAAAAATTTATCAAATTTAATGAGTAAAGAGAAAACTATAGAAAAAAAATTATCAAAGGCAGCAATAGAAACATTGGCAATTATTGTTTACCACCAACCTGTAACTAGAGCTGAAATAGAGGAAATAAGAGGAGTTGCTTTTGGTACAAATACACTCGAAATTTTAATGGAATTAAATTGGGTAAAACCAAAAGGTAGAAAAGATGTTCCTGGAAAACCCATCCAATATGGCACAACAGATGATTTTTTAAGTCATTTTAATCTACAAAAATTATCAGATTTGCCAACTGTAGATGAATTAGGGTCCGCTGGGCTAATTGATAGTACAAACATAGATTCATCAATTTTTGGTACTGGTAAATTTTATCAAGAAAAAGAAGACGTTAAAAAAGAGAATATTTATTCAAACATTGATGAAATGTTAAGTGCCACATTAAAAGAAGACGAACGCAAGTAAAAAGTTACTTTTAAAATTTATTTAAAAAGGTTATAAATAACTTATGAGTATAGGGATTTGGCAAATAGCAATAGTTGTAATATTGGTCGTATTATTGTTTGGAAGAGGTAAGATTTCAAGCTTAATGGGTGATGTAGCTAAAGGTATTAAAAGTTTTAAGAAAGGCATGGCCACAGATGTAACGGAAGATGTGGAGCCAAAAAATATTTCAGAAAACAATCAAGATTCAGATACAAATAACGATACAAGTAATAAAGAATAAATCAAATGCCACAAATTGGCTGGTTTGAGATATTAATCATAATTTCAATTGCAATAGTTGTAGTTGGTCCAAAAGATTTTCCTCGCATGTTAAAAAAAATTGGATCATGGATAGGTTCAATAAAAAGATATGTAAATAATGTTCAAGAGCAAGTGTCTAATCTAGAAAATGAAACTATTAATAACGATGAAGATTTAAAGAAAAAAAAAACAACTGCAAAAGATAAAAATAATGACCAAGAATGATAGTGAAGGTAATTTTGTTAGTCACTTAACAGAGCTTAGAAAAAGACTAATTAATTCATTTATATTTTTATTTGTTTTTTTTATTATTTGTTATTTTTTTTCTGATCATATTTACGGTTTTTTAGTTGATCCATATGCACAAGCTGTTCAAGATGATGGAACAGAACGAAGATTAATATTTACCGCACTGCAGGAAACATTTTTGACATATCTTAAAGTATCATTCTTTGCTGCTTTTTTTATAACCAGCCCATTTATTTTAATTCAAGTGTGGAAGTTTATTGCACCTGGCTTATACAAACATGAAAAACTTGCAATCATGCCTTACTTAGTAGCAACACCTATACTTTTTTTTCTAGGTGGGATTCTTGTCTATTATTTAATTATGCCTTTAGCGATCAAGTTTTTCTTATCTTTTGAAAGCACAGGAATAACAACAAATCTACCAATACAGTTAGAAGCAAAAGTTAATGAATACTTATCTTTGGTTATGAAACTAATTTTTGCGTTTGGGTTAAGTTTTCAATTGCCAGTAGTATTAAGTTTATTAGCAAGAATTGGTGTCGTTGATTCTAAATTTTTACGAGAAAGGAGAAAATATGTTGTTATAATTATTTTTGCAGCGGCAGCAATATTAACTCCTCCCGACCCTGTAACGCAAATAGGCTTAGCGATACCTTTGTTAATTTTATATGAATTATCAATTTTTTCTGTAAATATTATTGAAAAGAAAATAAATAATAATGCATAACATAAAAGATATTCGAAATAACTTAGACTTATTTAAAAATTCTTTAAAAAAAAGATTTTTAGAAGTTGACCTTACAAAGATATTAAAGCTTGATGAAGAAAATAGAAAATTAATTCAAAAAAAAGAAAATTTAGAAAAAGAAAAAAAAGATATTTCAAAATCTAACGACAAAACTTTGTTTGCTAAATCAAAAGATATTTCTGTCCTAATTGATAAATTAAGTAAAAGTCAAGCTGAAGTTAAAAATGAATTAGAAAATATACTTTCTACTTTGCCCAACTTACCTCTTGATGATGTTCCTGTAGGAAAAGATGAAAATTCTAATTTTGAAGAATCTAAAACTGGAACTATTCCTAAATTTAATTTTAAAGTTAAGTCTCATTATGAATTAGGTCAAGATCTAGATATGCTTGATTTTGATCTAGCAACGAAAACTACTGGGTCAAGATTTGTTTTTGTTAAAAATAAATTAGCCTTACTAGAAAGAGCAATTTCAAACTTTATGCTTGATACCCATACAAAGGTCAACGGATATATTGAGATTTCTCCACCATTGATTGCATCAGAAAATTCAATGTATGGGACTGGTCAATTACCTAAGTTTGAGAATGACCAATTTGAAATAAAGCTTGATGAGAAAAATAATAGAAAATTTTTAATTCCTACAGCGGAAGTAATTTTAACAAATATAGTTAAGGATAAAATTTTTGATATAAAAAATTTGCCTATGAGGTTTGTTGCTTCAACGCCATGTTTTAGAAAGGAAGCTGGTAGTTACGGAAAAGATACTAAGGGTATGATGAGACAACATCAGTTTTATAAAGTTGAATTAGTTAGCATTGTAGAGCCAAGTCAATGTATTAATGAATTAAACAGAATGACAACATGTGCAACAAAAATTTTAGACTTACTTGAATTGCCTTATAGAAAAGTAGTTTTATGTACTGGTGATATGGGTTTTAGTGCAGAAAAAACTTTTGATATCGAAGTTTGGTTACCTTCTGAAAATAAATACAGAGAAATTTCAAGCTGTTCATCTTGTGGCTCATTCCAATCAAGAAGAATGAAAGCTAGATATAAAAATGACAAAAATGAAACTGTTTTCCTTGGAAGTTTGAATGGGAGTGGACTGGCTGTTGGCAGAACTTTAGTTGCTATTTTAGAAAATTATCAACAATCAGATGGATCAATAAATGTTCCAAAAGTTTTAAAACCATATATGGAAAATATCGATAAAATAACCAAGAATTAGAGTTGTTTTAAGAAAATAGATAGTATAAATAATTTCTAAAAATAAGGAGTAGCATGTCAGATTCAGGAATAGCTCAATTTATCCCATTAATATTAATATTTGTAATTTTTTACTTTTTTTTAATTAGACCTCAGCAAAAAAAAGTTAAAGAACATAAAATCATGGTTGAAAACCTTAAAAGGGGAGACCAAGTAATTACTTCAGGCGGAATTATAGGTACAGTTGAAAGAGTAATGGAAAATGACAAACTTGAAATTCAAATTTCTGAAAGTGTAAAAGTTGAAATTGTTAAATCCACAGGAATACAAGGATTATTGAATAATCCAGAACCAAAAAAGTAACATTTTATAACCGGTGTTATATTTTTCCAAAACTAGAATATTATTAGTTAGTTTATTTACAATTATTCTTGTTTATTTAACATTATCAAATTTTATTAAGACTGAAAGTAACTGGCATGATAAAAAAATTAATCTTGGATTAGATTTACAAGGAGGATCTTACCTTCTTTTAGAAATAGACAATAATCCTGTTATTATTCAAACGTTACAAAACAAACTATCTACATTAAGAAAATTTTTTAAAAATGAAAAAATAAACTTTAAAAATTTAAAAATTGAAAATGATAAAACTATAATTTTTAGTATTGAAAATAATCTAATTGATGAAGTTAAAAAAATATTTGAAGAAAAAAATAGTGATATTAATCCATATTATGAACAATTTAAAACTCACCAATTTGATTTAGAAATATTAAATAATCAATTTCAATTGAATCTTTCTAAATATGGTTTAATTGAAATTAAAAATGCATCTTTAGACCAAGCTTTAGAAATTGTTAGAAGGAGAATAGACGAAGTTGGAACAAATGAACCAAACATTTTAAGAAGAGGAAATGATAGAATATTAGTTGAGCTACCTGGACTTGATGATCCTATGAGAGTTAAAAAATTATTAGGTAAAACAGCTAACCTTGCTTTTAGATTTGTTACTCAAAATTCTGAGGAAACTTTTGGTTCTGAAAAATTAATGTTTGAAGATGACAGCGAAGAAGCTGTTATGGTAAGCAAAAGAATAATTTTGAATGGAAATAATCTTATAGATGCCCAGCCTAATATGGATACAGAGGTTAATGAAACTGTTGTTTCTTTTACTCTAGATAGAGTAGGAGCAAAAAGATTTGGTAAAGCAACCACATCTGGAATAGGAAAGAGATTGGCAATAGTTTTAGATGGTAAAATAATTAGTGCGCCAGTAATTCGTGAAGCCATTGTTGGTGGAGGTGGTCAAATTAGTGGTGGTTTTACTTTTCAATCAGCCACTGATTTAGCTTTATTATTAAGATCAGGAGCCTTGCCAGCGCCTTTAAACATTATAGAAGAAAGAACTGTCGGTCCTGACCTTGGTCAAGATTCCATAAACGCAGGTGTATTTGCTTTAACAATTGGTTTTCTTTTAGTCATAATTTTTATGTTTTTTAAGTATAAAGTATTTGGAATAATTGCGAATATTACCTTAATTTTAAATCTATTTCTTTTGGTAGGAATACTAACTCTTTTTGAAGCTACTTTAACTCTTCCTGGTATAGCGGGAATTATTTTAACAGTTGGTATGGCTGTTGATGCAAATGTTTTAATTTTTGAAAGAATTAAAGAAGAGATTAAGTCTGAAAAAAATCAAATAATTGCTTTTGATAGTGGGTATATAAGATCAAAAAGTGCCATAATTGATGCAAATATAACCACTTTAATAGCAGCTATTATTTTATTTTTTATGGGGTCAGGTCCAATTAAAGGTTTTTCTGTAACTTTAGGTGTTGGAATTTTTACAACATTGTTTTCTGTTTATTTTATAGCAAGACTTTTGACATCTATTTATGTGGTAAAAAATAAAAATAAAGAAAATTTAATATAATGGAAAAAAAAGAAATAGCTTTTAATAAGTTTTATAAATTGTTTAATTTAATTTCAGTTTTTTTAGTTTTAATTTCAATAATATTACTTATTTTTAAAGGTCTTAACTATGGTGTTGATTTTAAAGGTGGTACATTAATTGAATTAAGATCCAACGATAGTCAAATCAGTATTACAAAGTTAAGAGGATCCTTATTAAACATGAAACTAGGAGATGTAAGTGTTAAACAATTTGGTAATGAAAATGACTATTTAATCAAATTTGAAAAAAAAAATGATAATAATCCAAACTTTATTCAAGAAATTAAAGAAGATTTAACTAAATCTGTTGGACCCGGTTTCAACTTTAGAAGAGTTGAAAATGTTGGACCTAAAGTCAGCGCTGAGCTTTTAAGATCAGGTATAATTGCTATTCTGTTATCTCTTGCAGCAATGCTTTTTTATATATGGATAAGATTTGAATGGCAATTTAGTTTAGGTGCAATAGTTGCATTAATACATGATGTATTAATAACCCTTGGAGTGTTCTCTTTATTTAATTTAGAAATTAATTTATCAATTGTTGCTGCGGTATTAACTATTGTTGGATACTCAATGAATGATACGGTTGTTATATTTGATAGGGTAAGAGAAAATTTAAAAAAATTTTCAGATATTAAAATTTTTAATTTAACAAATATTTCAATTAACGAAACTTTATCTAGAACTGTAATAACTTCGATTACAACTTTACTAGCTTTATTATCAATTTATTTTTTAGGAGGAGAAATATTAAAAGGATTTTCTTTAGCAATGATATTAGGAGTTGTTTTTGGAACTTATTCTTCTATATATATTGCTAATCCTATATTAGTTTTATTAAAGGTTTCACAAAGAACTATTGTAAAAGAAGATAAAGATTAATAAAGATTTTGTGCCGCAACCATTGATAGAAGCATTGGTAGCGATAGCAAGGTATTAGTTCTTGAAAATAACATTGCAGTTTTTGCAGATTTTGCTTTTTGCTCAGGGTCGCATTCAACTATACCCAATGCCTTTTTTTGATTTGGCCAGATTATAAACCAAACATTAAAAGCCATATATAATCCCAACCACATGCCAATACCAATAGCTGTATTTTTTCCACCACCTGAGGCAAAACCTAATGTCATGGCATCATGAACATACCCACTAATTGTTGCCAATATTAAACCAGAAACGACTGTTAATAGAGCTGCCCATCTGAAGTAAAATAATGCAGCTGGTGCAATAACTTTGCCAATAGCAGGTTTTTGTTCATCAGGAATTTTAGGCATATTAGGTATTTGAACAAAGTTAAAATACCATAGTAAACCTATCCACATTATAGCAACAACAACATGAATTAATCTGAATAGCCATGCCCAAAAAATAGTGTCAAAATCAAAGCCACCATTCATGAAAAAAAGCCCTAAAAACAAAATTACAGCTAAACCTAATGATGCGTGTATTGTTTTTGATAATGATGTTAATAAATTTCCCATTTTTTCTTAAATATATATGTATTTATACACTATTGAATAATGATTATTAAGCTGTTTTTTTAAATTTATTATCAAGGATATGTTTTAAGAAGTTACCCGTATAGCTATGTTTAGTTTTTGAAATCTCTTCGGGTTTACCCTCTGCGATAATATTTCCACCTTTTACTCCACCTTCAGGACCCATATCAACAATATAATCTGCGGTTTTGATCACATCTAGATTATGCTCTATTACAATAACTGTATTACCTAATGCGACAAATGTGTGCAAAATATCTAAAAGTTTTTTTATGTCGTGTTGATGCAAACCTGTAGTTGGTTCATCTAAAATATATAAAGTTCTACCAGTTGATCTTTTTGATAATTCTTTTGCTAATTTAATTCTTTGAGCCTCACCACCAGACAGCGTAGTGGCTTGTTGACCAATTTTAATGTATCCAAGACCAACTTTTTTCAAGGTTAATAATTTAGTTTTTATGTTAGGAATATTTTCAAAATATTCACAACCTTCATCAACAGTCATATTAAGAATATCTGCAATACTTTTGTCCTTAAATTTAATTTCCAAAGTTTCTCTGTTATATCTACTACCTTTACATTCATCACATTGAATATAAACATCAGGCAAAAAGTGCATCTCATAAGTAATAACCCCATCACCTT
>CACIML010000010.1:10000-29102 GCA_902587735.1 uncultured Pelagibacteraceae bacterium | reverse complement strand
ATTATCAAAATTTTGGATTTCTGATATTTCGTATTTATTTTTATTAACAAATTTAATGTATCTTGGATTATTTGAAATTTTTTTTTTATCGTAAAAAACATATTTATATATCTCTGTTATAATTTTATTTTGATTAATATTGCCTTTTAATTGAAGTTTTGTTGGTAAATTAAAGTTTGAAAATAATTTTTTACATTCGTATAATTTTTGATCTATCATTTTTGAAACTTGCTTATTTTTTGTCTCTAATTTTGATAAGTGCAATTCACAAATTATTCCTAAAGCTACAGCTTCACCATGTCTTAAAAAATCTTTTGAACTTAACTTATCTGTAGCCATTTCAATGGCATGAGCAAAAGTATGTCCAAAATTTAAAAAAAGTCTTTTATTTTTCTCATAAATATCTTTTTCAAAAAATGATGATTTTGTTTTTAGAGTTTTTAAAACTATTTCTGATAAAAATTTTTTATCTCTGTTAAAAAATTTTGACTTATTTTTTTTTAAGTTTTTAATAACCCCATTTTTAGATATCAAACCACATTTAATTATTTCTGATAAACCTGCCAGATATTCTCTAATAGGAAGTGTTTTTAATAATTTATAATAAATAAAAACAACTTCGGGATGATAATAGCTTCCAATTAGATTTATAATATTTTTATGGTTTACTGCTGTCTTTCCACCAATACAACTATCAACAATTGCTGTCATTGTAGTTGGTATATTTATAAAGATCATACCTCTTAAATATAAACTTCCAACTAAACCACACAAATCACCTACAACGCCTCCTCCACAAGCTACAATTACAGATTTTTTTGTAAATTTATTATTGTTCAATTCTTCAATTAATTTAATAACAACATTTATATTCTTATTTTTTTTTTGACTCTTAATTTTTTTTTTTAATACTATACTTCCAGTAATTTTTAATCCTTTGGAAAGTTCACTAATAATTTGATTGTTAATATTTTCATCATAAATTAAGTATATTTTTTTGTCAGATTTAATTTTGCTAAATTTTAAATTAAGTTGAGCTAAAATATTATCAGTAAAAATTACATCATAAATTTTATTGTCAATGCTATAATTAATTTTTTTATTCATTAATTATTTATATAATTTTAAATATTTATCTGTCTTGAATTTTTTAATCGCATTTAAATAATCCTGTTGAACATCAATTGAAAAACTATCTCCAATTAATTTAATAGTTTTGATTTTTAAACCTATTTCTAGTGCTCTCAATAATTCAATATCTTCTATTTTTTCAAGATAAGTTTTTTTATTTTCAGAAAACTTTATTAATGATTGTGGTTTAAAAGAAATAATTGAAAGATGCTTTAAAAAATAATTTGAAGAGGATTTAAATTCTAATGGAATTTTTGCTCTTGATAAATACATTACTTCATCTTTTTTATTTTTTACAACCTTCACAAGGTTGGTGTTTTCTGCTACTTTAATTTTAAGCGTAGGTAGAATTATATCGTATTTAATATTTTTTTTATGAAATTGTATAATTTTTTTAATATGTAAAGGGTTAATAAGAGGTTCGTCACCTTGAATATCTAAAACAAAATCATAAATCGAATTATTTTTTAAGCTTAAAAATCCTTCTGTTATCCTTTCGGTTCCATTTTGATGGTTTTTTGAAGTTATAATATATTTTGCTCCAAATTTTTTTGCAATTTTTGCTATTTTAATATCATCACAGCAAATATATAAATCATCTATACTTTTTGATAGCAAAGCTCTTCTGTAAGTATGAATAATTAAAGGTATATTATTAATCTCTAATAAAGGTTTTGACGGTAACCTTGTTGATCCAATTCTAGTCGGTATTAATCCTAAAACTTTCATTATGAACTTAACCATCCTCCGTCAATATTAATACTTTCACCGTTTATGTAACTTGACTTATCAGATAGTAAAAAACAAATTAATTCTGATATTTCTCTTGGTTCACCCCATCTGCCTGAAGGAATTTTATTTAAAGTCCAATTATATAATTTTTTTTTTGTTTTAAATTTATTAAAATAACTTGTTTTTATAAAACCTGGATTAACAATATTACATCTTATATTCTTGTTTATTAACTCTAATGACAAACATTTATTTAAACCTAAAAGAGCAGTTTTTGTTGACGCATATCCTGCTAACTCTCTAAAACCAACTTGTCCCACAATTGAACCTATATTTACAATTGAGCCAGATTTTTTGTAATTATAATGATTTATAAATTCTTTAATACAATTAAATTGTGCAAAAAAATTTATTTCAAAAATATCTCTTAATTTTTTTTCAGATAAATATTTTAATTTTACTCTTTGTCTTTGTCCTGCATTATTTACTAAACAATTTATATTATGCTTATTTTTTTTAGCTAATTTAAATATTTTTTTTATGTCATGAATTTTAGTTATATCCCCTTTAATAAAATAACAATATTTAAAATTTTTAAATTTTCTAAGATCACTAGAACTTCTTACTATGCAATAAGTTTTTACAGTATTTTTATCAAGTTTTTTTACTAGATCAAAACCTAGTCCTTTACCAGCTCCGGTTACTAAAACAATCTTATTTTCCAAGTATCCTGTATCCATTAAATTTCAGTAATAAATATCATTTTATTTTTTTAATAAATTATCAAAATAACTTACTTTTTTTAAATTTTTTGTTCTATTTTTTTCGTGCATTCTATATTTATATAAAGGCAATTCTAATCTACCAATTTTATATTTTTTTTTAAATCTTTGATTTATTTCATGCCCTTCTCTCATTCTAAATTTTTCATTGTATAATCCAATATTAATTAGACATTCTTTTCTATACATGACCCCACATGCAATTTCATTTTTAAAACAATTTTCTTTAGTAATTACTTTTTCAAAATTATCAACTTTAATGTAGTCAACTGCAACTGCTTGATACTCTCGGTTCATATCTAAAAATAGCTTTGTTAAAAAAAGGAAATTTCTTTGAGCATAATCATCTGAATCAACTCTAATTACATATCTTCCTTTTGCTAATTTTATAGCTTTGTTAAGAGATTTGGGCAGTCCAAGATTTTTTTTATTTTTAAAAATTTTTAAATTTTCAAAATTTTTAAAGTTTTTAATTACATTTTTTGTATCATCTTTAGAATTATCATCAATCAATATAATTTCATAGTCATCTTTTTTTATATAATTTTGATTTAATAAACTTCTTATACATCTTTCTATCCATGCGCCGTGATTATACGAACATACTAAGACAGATATATCTGGTAATTTTGTTTCTATTTTTGACATAAGGTAGATATAACTATAATTCTTTTTTTTTATTAATTACTAATTATAAAAAGTGTCCAAAATTAGCTTTTTTCTTTATATCCAATTTAAAACTTTTTTTCTTAATTTTATTTAAATTAAACTGCAGATATTTAAAGCAAATATTTTATAGTAGGTTTATATCTAAATAATTTTAATAATTATTGACTTTTTCGAAATCTACTGCATTTAAGTAATGATATATGAAAAATAAAAAAATTCTAGTCTTTGCGCCTCATGCTGATGATGCAGAAATAGCAATGGGAGGTACAATTGCAAAATTGGCTAAAAATAACAAAGTTACTATAGTTACAGCTATCATACCTATTGAAAACATACTTGGCAAAAAAAATGGTTATATGATTAAAAACAGATTAAATGAGCAGATGAAGTCTGCAAAAATTTTAGGTGCAAAACTTGAAGTAATGAACATAGATCAATATGAATTTAAGTTTGATCGAAAATTTGTAAAAATGTTTGATAAAATTTTGAAAAAATATAATCCTAATATTGTTTTTTCATGTTGGGAACATGATACACATCAAGATCATAAATCATTGTCAAAAATAATATTTTCTGTCTTAAGAAAAAATGATATTTCTTTATATATTTATGAAGCAATGCTTCCAGGTGGATTAAATTCTCATAATTTTTCTCCACAATTATTTGTTGATGTTTCAGATCAAATTAAAAAAAAAATTAATGCTTTAAAAAGTTTTAAATCTGTTTTTAAAAATAAAAATAATACTTATAGTAATTATTTTAACTCCATTATTGCAAGAGCAAAATATAGAGGAGGAACTATTGGAGTAAAATATGCAGAAGCATTTCAAATTATAAAAGAGATAGATTTTAATGATTAAATTTGATTTTAATGATTAAATTTAAAGAGGATAAAAATAGTTTATTAAATCGTATAAATATCCATAAGCAATACGGTCAAAAGGATATAACTAAATGGATATCTAGTTTTGTGCCTAGAAAAAAAAATTTGAAAATATTAGATTTGGCCTGTGGAGATGGTTCGCAAACATTAAAAATTTTGAATCATTTAAAATTAAAAAAAATTAAAACAAAAATTTTAGCAACAGATTCGAATAAAAAATTAATTGATACAGCCAAAAAAAAAAACAAAAACAAAAATATAGAATATAAGATAGTTAATTTTGATAAAAGTATGGATATAGCTGATAATTATTATGATGTTGTTTTGTGTCTTTTTGGAATCTATTATGCAAAAAATATTGATAAGACTTTAAAAGAAATAAAAAAAAAAATTAACAAAAATGGTAAAATTATTTTAGTTGGGCCATTAAGAGATAATAAAATTGATTTTAATAATATACTTGAAAATGCTGCAAATAAAAAATTACCAAAACTTATAGGCAGTTCAAGATTTGATAGTGTAATATACAAAAGTACAAAAAAAAAATTAATAAATACTAAAATAAAAAAATTTTCAAATGTATTAAAAATTAAAGATAAAAACGTTTTTATAAATTACACATTGTCAAGTATTACAAATAAAAGAGGAGTTTACAAAAAATTTTTAAAAAATAGAAATATTAATCAAATAAGAAATAATATTATTATTATAACAAATAAAATTTTAATGCAGAAAAAATATTTGACGATAAGTAAAAAGGTGGGCGCAATAATTGCGAGAAAATAAAATAAAATTAGTAGTTTTTTTACCTAAATTCGTTTTTAGTGGCGCAGGAAATTCTGTCTTTTCATTTATTAATTATTTAAGCACTAAAAACTATGATATAAGTATAATCTGCCTAGGCAAATGTGAATACAAAGGTCAATTTAAAAAAAAATTAAAATATTTTGAACTACCAAAAAATAGTCTATTTTCCTCTTTTTTTAAAATTTTATCTATAATAAAAAAAATTTCTAAAAACTCTTCAAAAACTATCATTTATTCAAATCACCACTATGCAAATATTTATGCAATAATAATCAGATTAATATTAAAAAGTACAAAAGTGATCTGTATCGAAAGAACTTGTATATATGAATTATCTAAATATTATTCTTTTGTAGATTACATTAAAAAAAATATAATAAAATGTTTAGTAAAAATATTATACAAAAAAGCAGATAGAATTATTTCAAATACTAAATATACAAAAAGAGAAATTTACAAGTTTTCAAAAAAAAATACGTTTCAAGTTTATCCACCAAGTCTAAAAAAAGTTCTTAATTATAAAAAAAAAAAAAAAAAAAATTTATAATATTGTGGGTTGGAAGATTAGATAAAGAAAAGGGTATTGATGCATTTTTGCATATAATACATAAAATAAATTTTAAATCAGAAATTTACATTCTTGGTAACGGTAAAGAATATAAAAAATTAGTTAATCTTTATAAAAACTTTAAAAGAAATCATTTTATAAAAATAAAATTTATGAGATATGTAAAAAATACTCAAAAATTTTATTCTAAATCTCATATTTTAATTAATACATCTCACTTTGAAGGAAGTAATAACTCTATCATTGAGGCATTTAATAATAATTTATGTGTGATTGGATCTAATTCTCCAGGTGGAAATAGAGAAATTATCTCTGATAGTAGGCTTGGTTTGCTTTATAATTTAAATGTACATTTAGATTTATTAAAAAAAATTAATTTTATGAAAAAAAATTATTATAAAATACATTCCAAATTAAAAAATAAAAAATATTTTTTAAAAAAATTCCAAGAAAATTATAGTCACTCAAAAACATTTAATATTTTAAAAAAAATTTAAAGAAAAATAAATTCTAACTAATAACTTTCATTATTTTTTTAAATATTATTTCTGAAGCAATATTTTCAGACTCAAACGTCAAGCCTGCCATATGTGGTGTGATTGTCAAATTTTCATTATTTTTTGAATATTCAATCAATTTATGATTTATAAGATTTCTTTTTTGTTCGTTCTTTACAACATCGACAACAGCTTTTTTTATTTTATTTTTTTTTAAAGCATTTAATAAATGTTTTTCATCTACAATTTCACCTCTTGAAATATTTATTAAAATTGAATTTTTTTTCATCTTTTTTAAAAAATTCTTATTAACCATATTTCTGGTTTTTTTATCTAGATGAACACTAACAAGAATAATATCCGAAGATTTAATTAAACTGTTTAAATTGGTAAATAATTTTAGTTTCTTTAATTGATTTTTTTTATTTATATCATAGGCTTTAATTACCATTCCAAATGATTTTGCATACTTGTGAACATTGCTTCCAATTCTTCCAAAACCAATTATTCCTAATTTTTTTTTAAACAATTGATTTCCTCTTAAAAAAGTTTCTTGTTGTCTCCAGTAACCTGATTTAACAGAATTCACTCCTTTACTTAAATTACGGAGTGCATCCAGTATTAATCCAAATGTAAATTCAGAGGAAGCTTTAATATCTCTTAAGTTTTTATGATCTCTTAATGTAAAAAGTTTAATTTTTCTCTTTTTTAAGTATTTTTTATCAATATGAGTTGAGCCTGTGGAAGGTGTAAAAATAGCTTTGATATTTTCCGATTTATTTAAACATTTTTTATCAATTTTATAAGTTGGACTTGGACCACAAATCCAATAATCAACTATTCTAAGAAATTTTTTAATTTCACTTAAATTTACTCCATGAGCAAAAATACAGTTAAAATTTTTTTCTAATTTTATTTTAAATTCTTTAAGAAAATATACTGGTGTGGTGACTAGGATTGTCAGTTTTTTATTAATAAACTTATTTTTTTCAATTCTATACTTTTTCTGAGGTAAGTTTTTACAATAACCATTTTCAATCATTAATTTTGCTATAAGAAGATCTTGATATTCATCTATATTAATTGATTTTAATGTGTTCATAATAAGTGGGTAGCTATTTTTACCCCATCGACTTTTTTTGTTTAAAATACAATCTCTAGTCATTGCATAAATTGCTCCATTACGAATATAACATGGTTCAAAATCTTGTCTTATTGATCCCCAGCTTGCTTCTTTATATTCTTTGCAGAAATTTGTTATTTTATTATTTTTAATTCTCTTAAGCCTTATTGGATGTTTTTCCCCAGTTTCAACATAACTTACTACTGAATCGTATTTTTTAGTTTTTAAAATTTTCAATGCTTTTTCAATATCAGAACTATCTCTCATTGGACTTACACAAGGAAGTTCAATAATGAATTGAAATTTTTTATTAAAAATTTTTTCAGCTTCAGTAACTGCATGAAAAAGAGCATCTGCAGAAGTTGCTCTATCTGAGGCTAATTTATGAGGTCTCTTTACTATTGCATCTGCTCCGTATTTAGTGGAAATATCCAAAATCTCTTTAGAGTCAGATGATACAACTAGTTTATCAATATTAGTTGAATTAAGAGCTGCAGTAATTGAATAACTAATTAATGGATGATTATTTATTTTATAAATATTTTTTTTTGGTATTCCCTTAGACCCACCTCTGGCCAAAATTACAGCTAATATACTCAGGTTTTTATTTACTTTAATCATAAAGTATCTTGGAAATATTTATTTTTAGGTAGTGCCGATTTAATATCAAATAATAATTTTTTTTTTTTCATAATTAAATTATAAGTTTTTGAAAAATTATTTATAAAAACTTTATGAGGTACAGCTAAAATAAGAATGTCGAAAAATTTTTTTTTGTTATTTATTGTAGGTAAATAAATATTTTGATGTTTTTTAGATAAATGTTTTATATTTACTAATGGATCATATATATTCACAGAAATTTTATTTTTGATAAAACAGTTAACTAAGTCTGTAACTTTTGAATTTCTAATATCTGAACAATTTTCTTTAAAACTATAACCCATAATTAATATATTGCTTTTTTTTATATTTATTTTTAATTTTTTAGATTTTTTTAATACTGATTTAAAAACATAATAAGACATTTTGTCATTTATATTCCTGCCAGATAAAATAACTTTTGGATGATATCCAATTTGTTCAGCTTTATAAGTTAAGTAAAAAGGATCAACTCCAACACAATGTCCACCAACTAAACCTGGCTTATATTTTACAAAATTCCATTTGGTTGAGGCTGCATTTAAAACTTCATTGGTGTCTATATTAAGTTTAGAAAATATTATTGAAAGCTCATTAACTAGAGCTATATTTAAATCTCTTTGGGTATTTTCTATAACTTTTGCCGCCTCAGCAACCTTTATACTCTCAACTTTATATACTTTTGCTTTAATAATACTCGAATAAAGATCATATATTTTTTTTATTGCAAATTTATTTGATCCACTAACAATTTTATTAATATTTTCTAATTTATGTGAATCATCACCTACATTAACTCTTTCAGGTGAATATCCACAATAAAAATCTTTGTTAATTTTTAGTGATGAAGCTTTTTGAAGTATGGGTAAACATACTTCTTCGGTACATCCTGGATATACAGTCGATTCATAAACAACTACAGATTTTTTTTTTAAATTTTTACCAACTATACTTGTGGCACTAATCAATGGTTTTAGGTTTGGTTTTTTATTTAAATTTACTGGAGTTGGAACAGTTACGATAAAAAAATCTGAATTTTTAATATCTTCAACACTGCTTGTAAATTTTATATTTTTAGCAGCTTCAATATAATTTTTTTTTTGATCATTAAAAACATCAAGTCCTTTTTTAAGTTCTTCTATCCTTTGTAAATTTGTATCAAATGCTATAACTTTATTTTTTTTTTGAAACTTTAAAGCTAGTGGCAAACCCACATACCCTACACCAATTATTGAAATTTTATTTTTCATTAATATTTGTAATATTTCTTATACCAATCTATAAATTTTTTTATTCCCTTCTCTACTGAAATTTTTGGATTATATCCTAGTTCTTTCTTAATTTTAACTATTGAAGATGAAACATGTACTACATCACCTTTTTGTAATGGCATCAATTTTATTTTAGCTTTTTTATTTAAATTTTTTTCGATTAATTTAATATATGTTTTTAAATTTATTCTTTTGTTTCCACCAATGTTATATATTTTGAAAGGATACTTGCTTGAACTTGGATCGGGTTTATTTGAATTCCAAATTAAATCCTTCTTTGGAATTTTTTTTACACAAAGAAAAATAGCATCTGAAATATCATCAACATATGTAAAATCTCTAGAATGATTTCCAAAATTAAAGAGATTAATTGGCCGATTTTCTAAAATATTTTTAGTAAACAAAAATAAAGCCTGATCTGGTCTACCCCAAGGTCCATAAGCAGTAAAAAATCTTAATCCAATAGTTGGTAGTTTATGTATTGCACTATATGCGTGAGCTATCAGTTCGTTAGATCTTTTTGTAGCTGCGTATAATTGAATAGGGTGATCGGCAATTTTTTTTTCTGTAAATGGCAAAGAAGTATTTGCTCCATAAATACTACTAGAACTCGCATATACAAAGTTTTTCAATTTATATATTTTTGAGAGATCAATTACATTGAAAAAAGCTAATAAGTTAGCATTTATATATGCTTTTGGATTGATAAGAGAATATCTAACTCCAGCCTGAGCAGCTAAATGTACTATTTTTTTTGGTTTATGTTTTTTAAAAATTTTATTTATATCATTATAATTGCTAAGATCTTTTTTATAAAATATAAATTTTTTATTGTATTTTTTTAAATCTTTTATTCTATTTTTTTTTAATTTAACATCATAATAATTATTAAGGTTATCTATTCCAATTACAGTATAATTATTTTTTATAAGCAATTTTGATACATGGTATCCCACAAAACCAGCGGCTCCTGTAACTATAATTTTCATATTTTTATTTGAAATTAAAAATGTTTGCTATTTTTTCTTTAAATATTAGCATGAAAACTCTTCTTAGAACATTTCTCAAAATAATCAAATACTTATTTATATAATATTTTTCTTGATGCTGATAATTGAAAAGAAAATCTAAATAACTAATAATAATCTTAAAAAAATTTAAATTATTGTCAAATGTATAATTTAAATCTTTTATATAGTTTCTAAAAACTACTTCTATAAAAATTATATCTTTTTTTGAAAGAACTGTTCTCCATCTTTTTTCTACTTCGTCGGGAGAATAAAAATTTTTTGGGGGCGGTTTTTCTAATTCATCTTCAGCTAAATATGAGGATTCGCCTAACCATTGTTTTTTCATAAATGTTTGTTCTAGTAATGAAGAGTTAAAATCAATATTCATCCATGATGATAATTTTAATATTTCTTTTTTTAAATCTATGCACATTTTTTCATTTTGTAAAAAAAAAGCTTTACCAGAATTTTTTTCTTCCAAATAAATTTGATATGCACATAACATATCTAAAATCATAGTATCAAATTGAAAAGAATTTAAAATTTTAGAAGTATTTGAATTTTTCATTCTTAGTATACCACCACCAAGAGCTGCCTTTGGATCTCTAAAAATTAAAATAATTTTTGCATTAAAGTATTCAAAGTATTTTTTATAATGCCAAGATACGTGTTCATGTATTACAATGCATTTTTTTTCTTCTAGATTTATATGATGCAATTTTGAAAATGCATAGTGAATAGCAAAAAATAACTTCCTTATAATATTATCATTTGAATTTTCTAAAAAATTAAATACCTCACTTTTAAAAATTTCTTTTTGTTTATCATCAAATATAAATTTTCTTCTTTTTAATCTGTATGAATCATCTAAATAAAAAATGTCTGTCAAAACTTCAGATGCATATTTGTTATCAGATAATTTTTGTATGCTAATACCATTTATTTTTTCTATTTTATAAAGTGTGCGAAAAAAACTAAAAGCTGGCATGATTAGTATTTGTTTGTGGTTATCAAGCAAACTATGCGTCCAGTCTATACCTGCATGACCAAAAGATCCCAACATGTAGACAGGTAAATCATATATTTTTATCATGCTAAAATAGATTTTTTTAAATATTTGTATATATCATATAATCTTAAGTTAATAATAAAAAAGTTTAGTTTAATAATTATCAATGATGCTCAATTTTAAAAAATTAAAACAATGGGAATTTAATTATCTAGAAACATTTAATGTTAAATCTAAAAGTAGCCTTTACTATTATTTTAATTTTTTAAAATCAAAGTCATTTAAAAATTTGCGAGGTGATGTGGTTGAAGCTGGTGTATTTAGAGGAAAAAGCTTAGTTACAACTGCTCTTATTTTAAAACAATTAAAAAGTAAAAAATTAATTTTTGGCTATGATAGTTTTAGTGGTTTTCCTAAAATATCAAAATATGATGAAAATAAATATTTTAATATTCTTTTTAAAAAAAAAGAAATAAGTCAAAATCATTTTAAAGAAATTTTAAAACTTCAAAAATATCACAAAAAAATTAAATCCTTAAAAATATCACCAAAAAATATATCAAGCTCAGCAGATTTTAAAAATACTAGCCTATTATTATTAAAAAAAAAAATTAAATTTTTTAACATTTTTCCAAAAGTAAAACTTATCCAGGGAGATTTTAAAAATACGATGAGAAAAGAAATAAATTTACCTAAAAAAATAAGCGCCGGGCTGATTGATTGTGATTTATATGAAGGATATAAAATCTCTCTTGAAATTTTTTGGCCAAGACTTTCTAAGGGAGGCAAATTATTTTTAGATGAATATTATTCTCTTAAGTTTCCAGGTCCCAGAATAGCTGTAAATAAATTTATTTCTGAAAATAAAAATTCATCTCTTATAAAAGAAGGAGTTACTGGTGGTTTTGAAAGATGGTCTATAAAAAAAAAATAAATCTGCAAATAATTAAATTTTTTTAAATATTATTTTGTTTAATAATTGATGATAATTCTTTAATTTTATCAGACTTAAACTTAGCAAAATTTTCACATAAATATTTTCTGCAGTCTTGAACTTCTTTTGACTGCCACCATTCTGTAATTGAATTATAATTTTTTGTCAAAAATTTCTCAAGATCATCAGAATTGTCAAAATACATTTTGTTTTTTTTTAATTCTTCAAAAATTTTTGTACTTTTTTCATCTAATATATCCCTAAAGGACTGAGTAAATAGTATGTTTGGAATATTACTTGCTGATAACTCCAGATAAGAGGTTGAAATATATGTATTTATAACCAATTTTGATTTTTTGATTAATTTTTTGACTGATGAATGACCATCATCAATAGGGATACTTATATTTTGATCTCTTATTATAGAACGCTCATCAAAATCTTTATATCTTCTTGCATGAAGCCTAATTATTGAATCCTTTGAATATTCCTTTGATTCTATTTTTTTTAAAAAACTCGTTATAAAATTCATATAATCATAATGGCTTACCCAAACTCCAGAATTTAGTCTTAGATAAAATATTTTGTTATGTCGAAGCATTATCAAAATTTTTTTTTTATTAGAACTATTAAAATTATAGGTTTCTTTTATTATTCCAAATTTATGAGTTTTTTTATTTTTAGACCAACCCCATGTTAAATATTCATCTGATAAAGATAATTCGTGATCTTCCAGAGTTGAAAATTTATACTGTCCATATACACCTCCGTGTTGTCCATATATCAGTTTTGTTTTATTTTTTTCTATTGTAAGCGCGGTATAAAGAGATAGTAGTTCATTATGAAGAAGATGCGAACTAAATATAGTTTCTGGCTTAGCTGGTAAAACTTTAGATAATAGTATTGATTTTAACTCTTCAAAATTTTCTAAATAAGATGAAGGCATGAACTTTGAAATAATTTTTGTAATTATTTCCTCAAATTCGTCTTTGAAATCAAAATCAAACTTTAATTTATATCTTTCAAAACGATCTATTTTGAAATCGTAATCTAAATCAATAAATGCTGGAAAGTTTTTTAAATTTAAATTTAATAATATTTCATTTTTTGAACTTAAATAAGTTTTATTGATAAAATATTTAGAATTAATTATTTTTTTTTTAAAAATATTTAGATATATTTTTTTTATAATCTTTACAGGAAATTTATTCCTTATTTTTTTATTTTTAAATTGAAAAAACTCAATATCATTTTTACTATAAACTTTTTCTAATACTATTTTTTCTTTAAGATTTCTTATAATTTCAGATTGCAAATAATGTCTCCAGCTACTTGTCTGAATACATTCATAATAAACTTTATAATTTTTAATAAAAAAATGATTATTTTCAAATTCTCTTATAACAGAATAGTCTGGTTCATATAAATTTATAATTTTTTTTATTTTTTTGTAGTGAACATATGTAATTTCTATAAAATTTCTTAACCAGATACCTGTAAATATTTCCCAAAATTTTACAGAATAATTGGTTCCATGATAATGGTTTAATGATGAAGAAAAAATTTTAATAAATTTTTTGTAAAAATTACTTATATATAAATAGTCATCATAAAATTTTTTTCGATCTTTAAACAAATCCTTTTCAATAAAATACTTTTTATAAGTTATATTATCCTTATAATTTATACACCACTCTCCAGTAAAAAATGCCTCATTTGAATCTTTCCAAGTGTCTTTTAGATTTGTGGTAATTAAAATTTTATTTTTTTCCATTAATTAAGTTTATAAACTAAAATTTTCATCACTAAGTTTTGATAGTTCGGTATCATGCGTAGCAAAAATTATTGTTTTTTTACCTTTATAATTATTTAAGATTTGATGAAATATTTCGTTTGATGTTTTTTTATCTAAATTATTTGTAAATTCATCTAAAACAATTAACTCTCTGTTTAAATATAAAATTCTTGCTAAAGCAATTCTTTGTTTTTGCCCCCCTGATACAAAACTTGCATCATCGCCAATTATAGTATTGTCCTTATGAGTAAGACTATCAATAAATTTTTCTAAATTAGAGTTTTTTATTGCACTTTTATAATTATTTAAATCAACATTTTGCTCTAAAATTGTAATATTATTTTTTATAGTATCATCTATCAAATATATGTTTTGTGATAGGTAACCTATACAACTCCTCCAGTTAAACAAATTATGACTTATTTCTTTTCCATCAACCAAAACTCTACCAGAAGTTGGTTTTAATAAACCACATATTAATTTAAGTATTGTTGATTTTCCTGTTCCAGAACCTCCAGTAAAAGATATAACCGATCCCTTTTTTATTGAATAATTAAAATTTTTGATTATTTTTTTGTCGTGATTATAAGAGAAATTAACATTATCTAATGTAATTTCATTTTTAAAATTTACTGTAGTATTTGTTTTTTTAATCTCATTTTGTTGGTATTTTTTTTTACCTATTTCATCTAGCATATAATCTAGAGAAACTAATCCGTGTCTTAAAATTACAACACTTGAAGAAATTGCAATCGCAGAAGGTAATAATCTCGCAAAACTAATTAAATATAATGTTATTAATGGTAAAAATGAATTTAACAAATCATTTGTATAAAGAAAAATTATTAAAACAATTATAAATATTAAACCTATTAATTCAAATAAGCTAGATGGCAACCCACCAAAAATTCTGTTAATTGCTGATCTGCTCTCAAAACGAAAAATATTTTTGTTAAATTCATTTGCAATTTTTTTTTCTAAATTTAGAAATTTTATATCTATTATAGATCTTGCTGCTTGCAAGACCCATTGTGTGGTTTTTCCTTTAAAGTAAATCATTTCTTCACTATTTTTTTTAACTAATTTTTTTATTATGCTAAAAAAAGTGAATATCATTAAAAAAAGAATACCAAATATAACCATGGTAACTTTAAAATTTGCAATTGATAGAACTAATATAAAAAAAATAAATAAAAATATGTTTTTAATTGTTCTTACGCCAGCATGAAAAAAACCGTTAATTGTGTTTGATTCAATTTCTATATTTCTTTGAATATGAGCAATATTATATTTAACATAATCAACATAATCTAATTTTATATAGTGGTTAAAAAATTTATTTTTTAAATGTATATGGGTATCTTTCGCTAATTTAGCCTCTAAAAAAAGAATTGAAATTGAAAACAAAAATTTAAAAATAATTAAAACTAATATAAATACAAAATAATAATTCTTAAATTCCCTATTTGTATCTAAAATATTTATTCCAAAAATGTCAAAAAACTTATTTAAATCTAAAATAAAATTAGTGTTTTCGTTTAGCAGTACTGAAATAAAAATTGGCACAGATGATATTCCAATTACCTCAACAAATACTGATGCTATTGAAACAAAAATAAATAAATAATATAAATTAATTAGTTTTCTTGATAATATTATTTTACTTTTTTCAAATAATGATAACTTATTTTTCATTTATTAATTTTATTTATTGTTTCCAATTTCTGATTTTAGCTCATCATACTCTTGAAGTTTTTTTTTCATGAAGTTAATTGTTAGTTTTGTTTTTCGAGCAATACCCTTGGGAGTTAATACATAGATATAATTTATTTTTTTAGGATTTTTTTCAAAATTTTTAATTTTTATTAAACCTTTTTCCTTTAAAGCCTTTAAACAATAATTTAATTTGCCCAAACTAAAACCCAGATCTTTTGCCAATTCTCTTTGTGAACTTTTTGATTTATTGTCTATTTTTCTTAATAAGTTGAAATGGTCTGGATTATCGCTCATATCGGTTTAATGTTCAAATTATGAACATAATATAGTTCAAATATTGAACTGTAAAGTAACTTCCATTAAAATAATTTAATTACTAATAATATTGTCTTAAATTAATAACTAATATAGATACTTTTGCATGAATAAAATAAACATTTTTTGTACTTTGGGACCTTCTAGTTTAAATAGAAATTTTTTAAAGTTTGCAGAAAAAAATAAAGTTGATCTTTTAAGAATAAATTTATCACATATTCAAAATAAAAATTTACAAAAAATAATTTTTTTTATTAAAAAAAATTGTAAAATAAAAATTTGCTTAGACACTGAAGGTGCACAAATTAGAAGTAAAATATATAAAAAAAAATTTTTTAAATTAGGAAATTTTGGTATTATTTCAAAAAAAAAAAGTAAAAACTTCTTAAGTCTTTATCCTGATGATGTTTTTGATAAGCTAAGAATTAAAGATGAATTGGATGTTGGTTTTGATGGTTTAATAGTTAAACTTATTAGAAAAAAAAAAGATAAATTTTTTTTTAAAACTATTTCGCCCGGTTATCTAGAAAAAAACAAAGGTGTCCATTTAATAAATCGTAAAATAAAACTTAATTTTTTAACTAAAAAAGATATTCAAGCAATAGAGGTTGCTAAAAAAAACAAAATAAATAATTTTGCACTTTCTTTTACAAATAGTGTTGAGGATATCAAAAAATTTAAAGCCTTACTTCCCAAAAAATCAAATAAAATTTATAAAATTGAAACAAGATTGGCACTTAAAAATTTTAAAGATTTGTTAATAAATGCTGATAATTTTTTAATTGATAGAGGTGACCTTTCAAAAGAAATATCAATAGAAGAAGTTCCAATTGCTCAAAGAAAAATTATTAAAAATTCAAAAAAATATAAATTTAAAAAAATATTTATTGCTACAAATTTTTTGGAAAGTATGATTAAAAATTCAACACCTACTAGAGCGGAATCAAATGATATTTATAATTCTTTAGAAATGGGAGCTTCTGGTTTAGTCCTAGCTGCTGAGACAGCTATAGGTAGATATCCGGAAAAATGTATTTTATTTTTAAAAAGTATGATTAAAAAGTATAAAAAAAAAATTAATTCATTTTAAGTTTTTTTTTTAATATTTTAATAGAGTTTATTAAATTATGTTTTTCGGTATTGATTTTAATTTTTTTATAATTAGATTTTTCATATTTTATGATTGAATTAAATCCAATTAAATTTTTTATTAAATTTTTTTGAGCTTTTTTGTAAAGTCCCTTAGTATCTCTTTTTATTAACGTTGCTAAACTACAATAAACGTATATCTCATTATAATTATCACCAAATGTTTTTCTTGAAAATTTTCTTGTTTTTAATAAAGGTGATATTACTGAAACAAATATATAATCATATTTATTAATTAAAGTTTTAATATATTTAATTATTTCTAAATTGTTTTCATAAATATTTTTTTTTGTAAATAAGTTTCGAGATTTATTTTTTTTTCTAAAAATATCTCCATCAATACATTTTATTTTATATTTATTGCTTAAACTTTTGCTAATAGCTTTTGACAAAGTAGATTTTCCTGTGCCAGATAATCCAGTAAACCATATAATTTTAGCTTGTTTTGTTAACGATCTTTTTTCTAATTTTTGTTGCTGATACATTCTCTATTTTTTTAGAAAGTTTTATTTTTTGAATTTTATATCCAACTTTTCGTCCATATATTACTGAACTAACTACAGGAATTTTTATTATTATATATTTATTTTTGTAATCTTTTAATGATTTATTAACTTTTTTTTTAACATAAGAGAATTTATAGGGATTTTTCCTATTTATATTAAAACTATCCATTACAAGAATTGCAACCTGGCCACTTTTTCTTATTCCTTTGAGAAATATTCTTTTATGGCCTTCATGAAATGGTTGAAAGCGACCTATAAAAATACAGGTTTTTTTTTTCCAATTAAAATTTTTTTTCATTAAATTTTTTTAAAACTTTCCTTAGAAATATTTTAGAAACCATCCTTGCATAAAGGATCGGTCTAGTCTTTCCACTTTTAAAGGTAATGTTCAGATTATTCATAAGGAAACTTGTTGCCATGGAAACCAACCATGATTCTTTTTAAATGATATGGACTTTGAAGATGATTATTTGATTTTCCGCTTGCTAGTGGACAAGTTAATACTTTGTTTTTTTTCATTAGATTAACAATATTTTTATTAGACTTACCCTCGGGATAGGAAAAATGTTTTATCCTGACTGAAGTATTTTTATAAATAAGTTTTTTTGTTTTTTTATATCTGAGTCTACATCTTTAAGACTCAAATTTGTAAAAATTGAGTGTCTCATTGAGTGGCCACCAATGTCAAAAAGTTTGTTCTTAATAATTTTTTTAATTTCACTCCAAAATGCAACTTTATAATTATCATGCATTTTAGAGGATGGATTAACTTTTGTTGATAAAATTAATTGATTTATTAAAAAATCTTTTTCTTTATCAGGTATTTTTTTACAAATTTTTTTTAATATTTCTATTGTTTTAATTTTTTTTTTAACCGTTGAAATATTGAATGATAAATTTCTTTTTTTATAAAAAATTTTAATTTTTTTTATCTTAGTAAAAGCAATAGACGACTCGATTTTATCTACCCAAAACATCTCTTTCTTATCTATTATATCTGGACACAAATAAAATATTGCAGGAACTTTATATTTTTTTAAAACTTTCGCAGCTATTTTAAAATTATTTTTAAATCCATCGTCAAAAGTAACACAAATAGTTTTTTTTTTGAAAGGTATTTTTTTTTTCAAATTCAAATATAATTGATTAATACTTATAGCATTACATTTTTGACTTATAAATTTTATTTGGCTTTCAAAAGTTTTTAATTTTAAATGTTTGCCGTTAGAATTTATAATGGGATGCTTTTTTTTATTAGAAACTCCATGATAACATAAAATTTTCATATTAAGAAATTCTATTAAAATAATTGTTTAAATTTTTACATGCAACTTTTTTTTGTTCATTATTTATAAAAGAATAATATTTACCTACTTTTTGTTTTTTAAAAACTTTTATACTTTTTTTTTTTATTAGTATTTTTAAAGTTTTTATTACGCATCTAGTTGCAATTAATGTAGTGATGTATTTTAAATGATGGCATCTGATATTTTTATTTAACTTTAATTTTTTTTCAAAAATTATTTTCCCTTTATCCAAAAACTGGTTTACATAGTGAACTGT
>CACIML010000010.1:0-5000 GCA_902587735.1 uncultured Pelagibacteraceae bacterium | reverse complement strand
TCGCTGCGACACTGAAAATAAATTTCCAACGTCTAACACACATCGTTTACAGCATGGACTACGAGGGTATCTAATCCTCTTCGCTACCCATGCTTTCGTTCCTCAGTGTCAGTAATGATCCAGAAAGCTGCCTTCGCAATCGGTATTCTTTCTAATATCTACGAATTTCACCTCTACACTAGAAATTCTGCTTTCCTCTATCATACTCTAGCTAAAAAGTTTTGATGGCAGTTCCAGAGTTAAGCTCTGGGATTTCACCACCAACTTTTTTAACCACCTACGAACTCTTTAAGCCCAGTAATTCCGAACTACGCTAGGTCCCTTCGTATTACCGCGGCTGCTGGCACGAAGTTAGCCGGACCTTCTTATTCGGGTACAGTCATTTTCTTCCCCGACGAAAGAGCTTTACAACCCAAAGGCCTTCTTCACTCACGCGGCATCGCTGCATCAGAGTTTCCTCCATTGTGCAAGATTCCCTACTGCTGCCTCCCGTAGGAGTTTGGGCCGTGTCTCAGTCCCAATGTGGCTGATCATCCTCTCAAATCAGCTATTGATCATTGTCTTGGTAGGCCATTACCCCACCAACAAACTAATCAAGTGCAGGCTCATCCAATGGTGCATAAAGCTTTCTCCGTAAAGACTTATCCGGTATTAGCACAAGTTTCCTCGTGTTATTCCAGGCCAAAGGGTAGATACCTACATGTTACTCACCCGTCTGCCACTAAGTATTGCTACTTCGTTCGACTTGCATGTATTAGGCGTGCCGCCAGCGTACGTTCTGAGCCATGATCAAACTCTCAAGTTTAAAAACGGCGCACACTAGCTTCTATATAAATTCTAAGAATAAAATTTATATAATGTTGAAGTGTGTACGACAAATTTTGGTAACCTTAACCGTCCACACTTCTCTTCTTAAAATCTTTACTTTTTAAATAGCTAATTAGGCTAAAAAAGCCTAATAATTCACAATAATTTTATTGAGAAAGTGTGACGCTTATAGTCTAAAATAAAACTAAATCAAGCACATAACAGGTAAAAAAAATTCAAAAAACACTTGAAAATCAAGCATTTTTTTTGTTCTTACTGATTGCTATATTGGTAATTAATAAATGATTATAAAGCTTAAGTTATCCAAAATACAAAGAGTAGTTAAAAAAAACTTAGAGTTTACTTTTTTGCTACTAGCAATAATTATCACAATTTTCAGTGTAAGAATTTATAATGTTAATAAAAACGTAATAAATCAAAACTACATAAATTTAATTAATAACACTTACTTTCAAAAAAGTATAAATCATGTTTTTGAAAATTTAAAACCAAAATTTCATAATATTACACATAAAGTTTCGAAAGGCGAAACTTTTAATAACATTTTAAAAAGCTATAAAATCCCAAAAACTGAAATTAACGAAATAACAAAAATTTTATCCAAAGAAATTAAAATAAATAAGCTTAAACTTAATCAAATTATAATATTTACTATTGATAGATCAAAAAATAACAAAATAACAAATCTATTATTTCCAGTATCTAGAACAAAAAAAATACAATTAATTAGAGAAATTGCTTCAGAAAATTTTGAAAAAAAAGAAATTATTACCAATCTTAATAAGAAAATTATTTTTAAAGAAGGAAAAATATTACAAAGTCTTTATAAAAGTGCAGTTGATCTAAAAATACAACCTAATGTAATTGTTGAATTTGCAAGACTTTTTGGATTTCAAGTTGATTTCCAAAGAGACATTAGAAAAGGAGATACCTTTCAAATAATGTATGAAGTGTTTCAAGATGATGATGGAAAAATTTTTGAAACTGGAAATGTTGTTTTTGCAAACTTGGTAATGAGAGATCAAATAAATACACTGTATTATTTTAATAAAAAAAGCAGTAGAGGTCATTACGATAGAAATGGTAAAAGTGTTAAAAAAGCTTTAATGAAAACTCCAATAAATGGAGCAAGACTATCATCAAGTTTTGGAATGAGAAAACATCCAATAGATGGTTATAATAAAATGCACAGAGGAACTGATTTTGCAGCACCAGAAGGAACTCCAATCATGGCTTCAGGAGATGGTATAATAGTTAGAGCTAAATGGTGTGGCGGCGGTGGAAATTGTATAAAGATAAAACATAATTCTACTTACTCAACAGTTTATGCACACATGTCAAAATTTGCTTTTGGAATGAAAAAAGGCGTTAGAGTGAAACAAGGTCAAGTAATTGGATATGTAGGGTCAACAGGAAAATCAACAGGTCCACATCTTCATTATGAGGTAATTAAAAATGGAAAAAAAATTAATTCCCAAACATTAAAATTGCCATCTGGCAAAATCTTAGCTGGAAAAGATAGGGAACTATTTGAAATAAGTAGAATTAAACTTGACGTTCTAAAATCAGAATTAATTTTAGGAATAAAATAACCTAGCTACTTGAATTTTTTTCGCCCAATTCTTTGTTTGTTTCTAAATTAATTTTTTTTTCTTTTTCAGAACTAACTGTAGATTTATTTATATCGGAGTTTTTACTTTCTTTAATTGACTGATTTTTTTCTCTTTCACTTAATACTCTAGTAAAATGATCTGCATACTGAAAATAACTTTCTGATAAAATTTTGTCTTCATTTGCAAGTGCTTCCCTTGCTAAATTATTGTACTTTTCTACTAATTTTGATGCATTGTGATTATTTCTATTTAAAGATTTTCTTTGAAAATCGCCATTAGAATGAAAATCAGATTTATACTTAGGTCCGTCTCCAGTTCTTTTAAAACCTCGATCATTACTTCTAAATCTTCCTCTTCTATTGTTATTTCTAAATGTTACCATTAATTAAACTATCATTTTATATTTTAGTGCTAATTATGCAGCGATCATTTTTTCCATAATCTTTAAGTACTTTATTAATTAAAAAATTATTTTGTTTTAATATATTTAAAATTCTATTCTTTTGATCAAAACCCATTTCTAAAATAAATCTACCATTTTTTTTTAACAACTTTGAAGTTTTACTAATTACCTTTGTAATTTCTGAAAAACCATCTCTACCACCATCTAATGCAAGTTTCGGTTCAAAATTTCTAACGTCAACTTCCAAACATTTTAAATCTTCTTTTTTAATATATGGAGGGTTAGATATAACTAGATCATATTTACCTATTAAAAATTTGTCAACATCTGAATTATAAAATTTTACTCTGTTGCTTAATTGATGCATTTTTGCATTAAAACGTGCAACATTTATTGCTTTTTTAGAAATATCAATGCCTATTCCAAAAAAATTTCTTCTTTCTTTAAGAATTGATAATAAAATACAGCCTGATCCAGTACCAATATCAAGTATATTTAATTTAGAATTTACATTAAATAATTTTAATGTTTCCTCTACCAAAAGTTCAGTATCAGGCCTTGGTATTAAAACATTTTTATTTATATAAAAATTTTGTTTCCAAAACTCTTTTTTTCTAACTAAATAAGCAATTGGTTCGCCTTTTTTTCTTCTTTTTAGTAAATGATTAAATGATTTTATATTTTCTTTTATCAATTCTTGATTAGAATTTAATATTAAATATTGTCTGTTTTTATTAATTACTTCTGATAATAAAATTTCACTATCTAATTTAGGTGATTTGCTTGATGAGCTACCTAGTATTTTGTTAGCTTTATTTAATAAAGTTTGAATATTCATTTAATTTAAATTATTTAATTTTTCTTCTTGCGCTTGTAGATTTAAATTCTCAATCATCTCATCAAATATTTCCCCTTCCATAAATTCAGCTAATTTATGCAATGTAAAATTTATTCTATGATCTGTAACCCTTCCCTGGGGAAAGTTGTATGTCCTAATTCTTTCAGATCTATCTCCAGTTCCTATTTTGCTTTTTCTATCTTTTGATCTTTCCGCTTCCTTTTTTTGTCTTTCCAATTCATATATTCGAGCTCTCAAAATTTTAAGACCTTTTTCTTTATTTCTAATTTGAGATTTTTCATCCTGTTGACTGACTACAATACCAGTTGGAATATGTGTAATTCTAACAGCAGAATCTGTTGTATTAACACTTTGTCCACCAGGGCCACTACTTCTAAAAACATCTATTCTTAAATCCTTATCTTCTATTTTTACATCTATTTCCTCTGCCTCTGGTAATACCGCTACAGTTGCAGCAGATGTATGAACTCTACCTTGGGTTTCGGTATCTGGCACTCTTTGTACTCTATGAACGCCACTTTCATATTTTAAAGTAGAATAAATATTTTTTCCTTTAATTGAAGCTATTACTTCTTTAAGACCCCCTGCATCACTTTTAGATATGCTAATCAATTCAAGAAGCCATTTTTTTTTGTGACTTACTTTTTCATACATTTTAAATAGGTCTGATGCAAACAAACTAGCCTCTAGTCCGCCAGTCCCAGCACGAATTTCGATTATTGCATTTTTTTTATCTGCTTCATCTTTCGGAAGTAAATATAATTTTATTTTTTTTTCATTAATTTCATGTTTGCTTATTATTTTCTCTAATTCAGTTTCTGCCATAGATTTCATGTCTGATTCGCTGTTTGTGTCATTAATTATTTTGTTTAACTCAAACTTGTCTTTTTCAAATGATTGATATTCTTTAGCTTCTTTAATTATTTCATTAAGATCTGAATATTCTTTTGATTTTTCAGCAAATAATTTTTTATCAACTTTTCCTGTAGAAAGTTCAGTTTCTAACAGCGCATGTTTTGAAATTAAATCTTCAATTTTTTTAATTGGAACCATTATTAATTATATATTTTTGATTTCAGAAACTTTCTTTTCAACTAAGCTTACTACCTTTGATATTATTTCTTCTGTTAAAATTTTTTCTGTTTGAATCCCTGATAAATAGAGCATGTTACTTCCCTTGCCACCTCCTGTAATACCAATATCAGTTGAGGCCGCTTCTCCTGGACCATTAACTACACAGCCAATAACGGATAATGTAATTGGTATTTTAATATGTGAAAGTTTATTTTCTAATATT
>CACIML010000009.1 GCA_902587735.1 uncultured Pelagibacteraceae bacterium | reverse complement strand
AAAAGCACCACATCTTCCAGCGTCAGCTGTAATGTAAAGGTCTGCCATAGAATCAGCGCCTTCTTCTATTATTCTTTTTTCTAAGGCTCCTGATTTACCGTTAATTAAATTTACTTTAATTCCAGTCGCTGCTGTAAACTTGTTATAAAGTTCAGCATCAGCTTTATAATGTCTTGCATTAAAAATATTCACCTCATTTGCAATTGCATAAGTCGATACAATCAATGAAAGAATTAAACTTAAAATTGATATTTTTTTCATATTTTGTCCTTGTTTTTATTAGTATATTATTGAAAATGATAACTATTATCAATGAGAATAGTTATCAATCGCACTGATTGTCGCAGGTTGTATTAGAACTTCCACTCAGAGATCTTGCTATAAAGGAAGTTTCTAAATGCTTGTACTCTAGCTACATTCCTTAATGATTCAGGGTATACAAAATGAGCCTCTGTGATTGGTCCTTCAACTTTAGGTAATACTTTAATTAAATTTCTTGATTGAAATACTAGATAATCAGGTAAAGCTGCTAACCCTACTCCGCTTTCAACAGCTAAAAGCAGTCCCATAACACTATTTGCTTTCATAATAGGTTTCCTTTTAGCGTTGTCTTTCATTCCAACTTTTAAAGCCCAGTCTGGATTGTAAACTGGTGAAGGAGCACCTTTGCCAAAAGATATAAATTTATGCTTACTTAGATCATTTAATGTTTTTGGCATACCATATTTTTCTAAATATTTGCTTGATCCATAAATATGGTAATTAATATCTATTAATTTCCGTTGGATATAATTTAATTTTTTAGGTCTTCTCATAAAAATACCTATATCAGCTTGCCTTGTACTTAAATCTAGTTCCTTATCATCAAATATCAATTCAACCTCTATTTCTGGATTTAATTGCATAAATTCTTGAATCCTTGGAGTAAGCCAGTGTGTACCAAAGCTTCTGACTGTTGTAATAGTGATTTTTCCCGAGGGTTTACCTTTTTGATCTCCTAATGAAGTTTCTACCTCTTTAAGTTTACTTATAACCTCATGAGCTGTTTTATAAACATATTCTCCATTTTCAGTTAAAGTTAATCCTCTAGCATGTCTTTCAAATAATTTTACCTTAAGATCATCTTCTAAAGATTGTATTTGTCTACTAATAGCAGATTGGCTTAAATTGAGGTTAACAGTTGCACTTGTAAAACTTCCAGATTCAGCAACGGCATGAAATATTTTTAATTTATCCCAATCCATTATTTATTTAAGTTTACTATATACCTGCCAGATGTTTCGCCTTTAAGCATCTTTGGATAAACATCTAAAAGACCATCTAAACTAATTTCTTTAATTGACTGGCTTAATAAATCAAAATTAATTAATTTAGCGGCTTCATTCCATAAAAATTCTCTTCTTTTTATAGATGTATTTACAGAATTAATTCCCCAAAGTTTTACTCCTCTTATAATAAAAGGCATTACTGTTGTATTTAATTTTATATCTGCAGCATTTCCACAAGCTGCAACAATTCCAGTTTCTTTAGTTTGAGCTAAAACATTTGATAATACTTGTCCTCCTACTGTATCCACTGCCCCATCCCACAAGCCTTTATCTAAAGGTCTTGCTTCTTTCATTAATTCACTTGTATTTATTGTATTTTTTGCACCTATTGATTTTAAATATTCTTTATTACTTTCTTTTCCAGTAACTGCAGTTACATTGCATCCTAATTTATTTAAAATCATTACAGCTATACTGCCAACTCCACCTGATGCACCGGTTACGATTACATTTTCAACTTTTTCACCAAGTAAAAGCTCTTCTCTTGCAGTTTTGGTTGTAAAAGAACATGATAAAGCTGTAAGTCCGGCAGTACCCAAAATCATTGCTTGCTTTAAAGTTAGTTCTTTAGGTTTTTTTACTAAAAAATCTCCATTAACTTTTGCATATTGAGAATAACCACCATAAAAAATTTCTCCAACTCTCCAGCCTGTCAAGATTATTTCATCACCTGGTTTAAATTTATTATTTTGACTTTCTTCAACTTTACCAGAAAAATCTATTCCTGGTATATGTGGAAATTCTTTAACTAACCTTGCACCATTTTTTAGTATCAATGCATCTTTAAAATTTAATCCTGAATATTCAACTTTAACTAAAACATCTCCATGTTTTAAAAATGTTTTGTCAATAGATTTTATTTCTCTATTAAAATTTTCACCTTCTTGGTTGAGAACCAAAGCCTTGAAACTATCTGACATAAGATAATATAAACTTTATTTTGCAATGAATCGCAAGTATCTATTCTGATAACTTAAATCTTCTTTAAATTTACCTAAATAATAATTAGTAACAGTTGAAGCCTGTTCTTTTTTAATTCCTCTCATAGTCATGCATTGATGAGTTGCATCTATTGAAACCGCAACACCTTTAGCATCAAGTGCTTTCATTAGAGTTTTTGCTATTTGCATAGTTAGTCTTTCTTGAGTTTGCAATCTTTTTGAAAATACCTCTACAACCCTCGCGAGCTTACTTAATCCAACTACTCTTTCGCCTGGAATATAAGCAACATGAGCTACTCCAATGATTGGTGCCATATGATGTTCGCAATGGCTTTGTAATGAAATGTTTTTTTGAACAACCATATCATCGTATCCTTCAACATCTCCAAAAGTTTTTGCTAAAATTTTTTCGGGATCCTCATTATAGCCTTTAAAATATTCTTTAAATGCTTTAACTAATCTTTTAGGGGTTGATAGCAGGCCCTCTCTTGTTGGGTCCTCACCTATATATTTAATTATTTTAACAAAAGCTTGTTCAGCTTCTTCGTCTGTAATCTTATTGTCTAAACTCTTCTCATTTTCACTTTTTACTAATTTCATGGCGTGCTTTATATATATAAACCCTTAATTTTAAAATATTTAATATATTCATTTATATGTTAGATAATCAATATTATATGTTTAAAAAGAGAGAAAATGTCGCTGAAATAGAGGAAGGTAGTCTGTTATCACCTAAATTTAATAATGATGGTCTAATTCCAGTAGTTACAACATGCTCTAAAACCAAGGAAATTCTTATGCATGGCTACATGAATGTTGAAGCTTTTAAGTTAACTATTGAAACTAAAGAGGCCCATTATTGGAGCAGATCAAGAAAACAGATTTGGCACAAAGGGAAAACCAGTGGATTTATCCAAAATGTTAAAGAAATAAGAATTGATGATGATCAAGATTCTGTATGGCTAAGTGTTGACATAGGTGATGGTGCAAGTTGTCACGTCGGTTATCGTTCTTGCTTTTATAGATCTGTACCTCTAGGAAAAATTGATAACGCGAGACAAATAGAAATGAAGTTTGAAGAAAAAGAAAAAAAATTTGATCCAAAAAAAGTTTATAAAGACGAACCTAATCCAACAAAAATTTAATGAGTGATATTCAAAAAAATGTTTTAGGTGAAGATTTAGAAGAGTGTTCTAAAGATCCCTTGACAGGATGGTTGAGAGATGGATGTTGCAACACAGATGAAAATGATCATGGTCTTCATACAGTTTGTGTTAAAGTTAATGATCAATTTTTAAACTGGTGCAAAGAAGCAGGTAACGATTTAATTACTCCGCACCCTGAGTTTGGCTTTCCAGGACTAAAAGATGGTGATAGTTGGTGTGTATGTGCAGGTTGGGTAGCAAGAGCAATAGAAGCTGGAAAAGGATGTTCTATTTACTTAAAAAAAACTCATGAAAATACTCTTAGAGTTGTCTCTATTGAAAAATTAAAAAAATTTGCTATCGATCTTTCTTAATCACATGTTTCCATATTTGGGCCCACCCCCTCCTTCGGGTGTAACCCAAGTAATATTTTGTGAAGGTTCTTTAATATCACAAGTTTTACAATGAATACAATTTTGAGAATTGATAACAAATTTTTCTAGATTATTTTCATTTTGAATTTCATATACACCAACTGGACAATATCTTTGCGCAGGTTCTGCAAATTTTTCTAAAGTATATTTAATCGGTAAGTCTTTATCTTTTAATTGTAAATGAACAGGTTGATTTTCAGTATGATTTGTGCCTGTTAAATATACTGAACTAGTTTTATCAAAAGTAATTATATTATCAGGTTTTGGGTAATCAATTTTAGGCATTACATTTGCAGGCTTTAATGTTTCATGGTCTGCATGTTTGTGTTTCAATGTAAAAGGTAATTTTCCTCTAAATAAAATTTGATCTATACCTGTAAAAATTATTCCTAAAATTAAACCCCAACTAAAACTTGGTTTAACATTTCTTGCTGCATGTAGTTCTTTGTAAACCCAGCTTTTTTTAAATTTATCTTCATAAATAGATAGGTCTTTATTTTCTTTTAAACTTTCAACTATAGTTTCTGCTGCTATTATTCCGCTTTTCATAGCGGTATGTGAACCTTTAATTTTTGGCATATTTAAAGTACCTGCATCACAACCAACTAATAATGCACCGGGCATATACATTTTAGGTAAGCTTTGTAATCCACCTTCTATTAAAGCTCTTGCTCCATAAGAAATTCTTTTTCCACCCTCTATAATAGATTTTATTGAAGGATGGGTTTTAAATCTTTGAAATTCATCAAAAGGTGACAAATGAGGGTTCTTGTAATCTAAGCCAATTACATAACCAAGAAATACTTGTTTATTTTCTGCATGATAAACAAAGCTTCCTCCATAAGTTTTGTTATCTAAAGGCCAACCAGCAGTATGCATAACTAACCCTTCATGATGATTTTCTTCTTTAATTTCCCATATTTCTTTAAATCCTATTCCATATTGTTGAGGATTTTTTCCTTTATCTAATTCAAATTTTTCTATTAATTTTTTTCCCAAATGTCCTCTGCAGCCCTCAGCAAAAACTGTTACTTTTGCATGAAGTTCCATTCCTTGCTCATAGCTATCTTTTTTATTTCCTTCTTTATCTAGCCCCATATCTTGAGTAGCTATACCTTTAACTGATCCATCTTCATTATATAAAATTTCACTTGCAGGAAATCCTGGAAATATTTCTACCCCTAGTGCTTCGGCTTGTTCTGCTAACCATCTGCATAAATTAGCTAAACTAATAATATAATTGTTATGATTTTTTTGAACAGAAGGCAGTAGCCATGTTGGCCAGCTTAAAGATTTCGATTTTCCTAAAAATAAAAATTTCTCTTTATTAACTTTTGTTTTTACTGGAGCGTTTAAATCTTTCCAGTTAGTTATCAGCTCGTCTAAGGCTCTTGTCTCAAATACATTGCCACTTAAAATATGTGCACCAATTTCAGAAGCTTTTTCAAGCAAGCAAACATTTAGGTTTGTATCTAGCTGTTTTATTTTAATCGCTGTGGCTAAACCTGATGGACCTCCACCAACAATTACAACATCATATTCCATTACTTCTCGGGACATATGATATTTTTTTACAGTATTTGTTATTTTTGTATAGTATTTAATTTATTTAATTCTTCTAGAAATTGTGGAAGTGCCTCAAACAAATCTGCTTCTAAGCCATAGTCAGCAACACTAAATATTGGAGCCTCGCCATCTTTGTTAATTGCAACTATTACTTTACTTTCTTTCATTCCAGCAAGATGTTGAATTGCACCTGAAATGCCAACTGCTATATATAAATCTGGAACAACTACTTTTCCAGTTTGACCAACCTGATGGTCATTAGTTATATAACCAGCATCAACTGCTGCTCTTGATGCACCAATTGCTGCATTTAATTTATCAGCTATAGCTGTAATTAGTTTAAAATTATCTCCACTTTGCATTCCTCTACCACCAGAAATTACAATTCTTGCAGTTCCAAGTTCTGGTCTATCAGATTTAACTTCTTCTCTTTTTATAAATTTAGAAATATTAGATTCTTCAGCTCCATCAATTTTTTCAACTGTTGCTGAACCTCCTGAAGTTGCCGCAGGTTCAAATGATGTTGGTCTTACGGTTACGCATTTTTTTGAATCATTGCTTTTAACTGTTGCAAATGCATTACCTGCATAAATTGGTCTTATAAACGTATCTGGAGATATAACTTTTATTATATCGCTAACTTGTGAAGTATCTAAAAGAGCAGCAACTCTTGGCATTAAATTTTTTCCAAATGTATTAGCTGAGCTAATAATATGTGAATAATTTTCAGATATTTTAACAATCAATAGGGCAAAGTTTTCTGGAAGAAAATTTTCATAATGTGCGGCATCTACATGTAAAACTTTTTTAACTAATGGTATTGAAGAAACAGCTTTTGCAACGTCTTCACAACTATTTCCAGCAACGATCACATGAAGATCGGAATCAATTTGTGACGCCGCTGTAATTGCGTTAAGCGTAAATGGTCTAATCTCTTTATTGTTATGTTCTGCTATTAATAAGACTGACATTATATAACTTTTGCCTCATTTTTAAGTTTTTGTACTAACTCAGCAACATTAGCTACTTTAATACCTGCTTTTCTTTTTGGTGGTTCCTCAACTTTAATTTGTTCAATTCTCTGTTTTGTATCCACTCCCAAATCTGATGCATTTATTTGTTCTATTGGTTTCTTTTTTGCTTTCATGATATTGGGTAATGATGCATATCGAGGTTCATTTAATCTTAAATCACAAGTAACAACAGCTGGTACATTAACTTCAATTGTTTCAAGTCCTTCGTCAACTTCTCGAACTATTTCTAATTTATTTTCTTTAAATTCAATTTTCGATGCAAATGTAGCTTGTGGCCAATTTAATAAAGCGCTCAACATTTGACCTGTTTGATTACAGTCATCATCTATCGCTTGTTTGCCCATGAAAACTAAATCTGGTTTTTCTTTTTCAACAATTTTTTGAAGAATTTTTGAAACTGCAAGTGGTTCAATTATACCATCAACTTTAATATGAATACCTCTATCAGCACCAACGGCTAGAGCCTTTCTAACTGTCTCTTGAGCTTTTTCTTCTCCTACTGTAACGGCTACAATTTCTTTAGCCTTACCTGACTCTTTTATTTTTACAGCCTCTTCTACTGCATTGTCATCAGGTGGATTAGTCGACATTTTTACATTGTCAGTAACAACGCCTGTACCATCTTCTTTAACTCTAACTTGAACGTTGTAATCAATAACTCTTTTTACTGCTACTAATATTTTCATTATGCTCTTAATAATTTATTTTCTGGATCGTATGGACTTTCGTCCAAAATAGTAGCGTCATGCATTTTTCCTAAAATATCAATTTTTAATTTCTGCCCAGTTGTCGCAAGTTCTGGTTTGACCATTCCTATGGCAATTGATTTATTTAATCTAAAACCAAAATCACCTCCTGTTGCTCTACCAACTACTTTTCCATTTTCATAAATTGGATTATTTCCTAAAACATCAGCATCTGTTGTATTGTGTACTTCCATTGTTACTAATTTATTTTGAAAACCTTTTTCTCTCCATTTATTTAATGCTTCTAATCCAATAAATTTACCTTTGTTTGGATGTATAAATCTATCTAATCCAGATTCATATGGTGAGTATTCTATAGATAATTCAGTTCCTACTAGTTTATAAGATTTTTCAACTCGTAAACTATTCATAGCTCTAATTCCAAAAGGTTTTAACCCAAGATCTTTTCCATTTTCCATTAACTTATCAAAAATATGGTTTTGATATTCAATTTGATGATGAAGTTCCCATCCTAATTCACCAACAAAGTTTACTCTAACAGCAGTACATGGTGCATAACCAATATCTACTTTTTTTGAACTCAGCCATTTAAAGTTTTCATTAGAAAAATCATCTTTAGAAATTTTTTGCATTAAATCTCTAGCTTTAGGACCTGCAATAACCAACACTCCAACTGAATTTGTAATATTTTCAAATTGAACTGAGCCATCTTTTGGCATCCATTTTTGTATCCAATCATGATCTAATCTTTGAAATGCGCCTGCTGAAACTAAATAATAACTATCATCTGCTTCTTTCATTATTGTAAACTCCGAATGAACTCCGCCTTTTGTATTAAGAGCGTGACATAAGTTTACTCTGCCAATTTTTTTTGGAAGCTTGTTTGCTACTAAGTGGTCTAAAAATTCTTCTGCTTTTGGTCCTTTAATTCTACATTTTGCAAATGCAGACATGTCTAAAAGACCTACATTTTCTTTTACATTTTTGCATTCTTTTTCGACAGCCTTAAACCATTTGGATCTTCTAAATGACCAATCGTCTTTTTGCTCCATTCCATCTGTTGCAAAAAAATTAGCTCTTTCCCATCCAAACTTTTGTCCAAACACTGCTCCCAAATTTTTTAATCGGTCATAACAAGGTGCTTGTCTTAATGGCCTTGCGGCTTCTCTTTCCTCATCAGGATAATGAATTGTAAATACATTTCGATAAGCTTCTTCATTTTTTTCAATTAGATAAGATTTTGATGTATAATCTCCATATCTTCTAGGTTCAACACCAAGCATATCTATTGTTGGCTCACCATCCATAATCCATTCGGCAAGTTGCCATCCAGCTCCACCTGCTGCTGTAATACCAAAACTATGTCCTTCGTTTATCCAAAAATTCTTTAATCCCCAAGCAGGTCCTACAATTGGGTTTCCATCAGGTGTGTAACAAATTGCACCATTGTAAACTTTTTTAACTCCCACTTCTCCAAAAGCAGGTACACGATGAATAGCTCCTTCAATATGAGGTGCTAATCTTTCTAAATCTTCTTGAAATAATTCATACTCAGAATCTTTTGAAGGACCGTCTACATAACAACACGGTGCACCTTTTTCATAAGGTCCTAATATTAAACCTCCTGCTTCTTCTCTCATATACCATTGGGTATCACTGTCTCTTAGAACGCCCATTTCTGGTTTTCCTTCTTTTTTTCTTTTTACAATTTCTGGATGAGGTTCAGTTACAATATACTGGTGCTCTACTGGAATTACTGGAATTTCTAATCCTACCATTTTACCTGTTTGTCTTGCAAAATTCCCTGTACACGAAACCACATGCTCACATTCGATTGATCCTTTATCAGTTTCAACTACCCAACCATCTTTTGTTTGTTTAATTCCTACTACTGAAGTGTTTCTATATATTTCTGCTCCTCTTTTTCTTGAACCTGTCGCAAGTGCTTGCGTTAAATCAGCTGGTTGAATATATCCATCTTCTGGGTGTTGAATAGCACCAATCAGTCCATCAATGTTACATAAAGGCCAAATTTCTTTTACTTGTTCTGGGGTTAAAAACTTTACCTGAACCCCAATTGTTTGAGCAACGCCAGCATACTGATGATACTCTTCCATTCTATCTTTAGTGCTTGCTAATCTAATGTTAGACACAACGCTAAAACCTACATTCTGTCCAGTTTCTTCTTCTAAAGTTTTATAAAGATTAACAGCATATTTGTGTAGTTGTCCCACTGAGTAACTCATATTAAACAATGGAAGTAATCCTGCTGCATGCCAAGTAGAACCTGATGTTAGTTCTTTTCTCTCAACAAGAACTGCATCGGAACATCCTTTTTTTGCTAAATGATAGAGCATACTTGCTCCAACTACTCCTCCACCAATAACAACAACTTTAGTTTTAGATTTCATAAAGGCGATTCCTACTAAATTTTTTTTACTACTTAAACAAAAATATAACTTATATCGAAGAGCCTAAGGACACAGGTGGAGATACTCCCGTTGTTAACCAACATCCCTTAAGGGGTCCATCGAGTTCATATTTTTCAACTATCCATCTGAATTTATAGTAATTTTTTCCTTCACCAAGCACAGTTACTTCGTAAGCCGCGATAGAATCAGTTGTTTTTACTTCAATTATGTTATGATCAACATGATTTAATAACATTTTGTAAGAATCGCTATTTAATAAAATTTTAAATTTTTCTAAGGGGCCAGTAAATTTTTTATTATTTGGATGAGCAAATTCCCACGTCTGTTCTATACCGGCATTTTTAAATGGATCGTCATTATTTTTTAGCCCTCTTAACTGGATTTTTACCACTTGGTATGGTTCAATCCCATTATTAGGTTTAATTACATCAGCCCTAGTAGTTACAATGAACATAATTGCAAAAAATAAAATTAATACTATATAAATGATTCCGTATAAAAAATATTTAAAATATTTTTTCATAAATTTAATGCAGTTTTTTTAACATCTTCTAAAAATTTTTCTCTTTTTTGATCAGAAACAAATGGCACTGCAAAATATCTTTTATAAACAACATCTGTTATTCCGCATATATTAAATACACCCCTTCTTAATCTTTTAGTTGGCATATTTAAAAAAAAAGTCCTGATTGCAAATTGTGGAGATCCATATGTACAAAAAACAATTGCTTTTTTTCCTTTTAATTTTCCTAATGGATAACCATAATTTCCAAACAATTTTTTAAATTTAAATGCCCAAGGCGGTGCTAAAACTTTATCAATCCACCCTTCTAAGATGGCTGGCATTCTAAAATTCCATATTGGTGCAATTAAAACAATTGTATCTGCTTTTTCTATTCTTTTTTGATGATCAATTACAACTTCGTCTGGTTCTTCACCAGCAAAAACTGGATTAAATTTTTCTTTATACAAATCAACACAATCTACTTCATTACCATTTTCTTTTGCAGTTTTAATAAAAACATCTCTTATTGCAGCGTTGAATGATTTTTCATTATAGTGTCCGTAAACTAAAAAAACTTTTTTCATTTAATTACTAATTTTTTAGAGCTGGAAATACCGGGTTAGCTTTTTGAAATAGTTTTTGATACTCCTGCTTTATACATCTGTTAGAAACATATTGAATTTTATTATCTTCAGCAATTTTTTTTGCTTCATCATTTTGAATTCCATACTGTAACCAAATAACTTTGCTTCCAATTTTAACTGCTTCATTAGCAAATCCAGGTGTTTCTTTTGAAGGTCGAAAGATATCAACAATGTCTATTTTTTCAGAAATTTTATCTAAACTTGCAACTACTTTTTCTCCATTTATTACTTCGCCCTCAGCAAAAGGATTGACTGGAAATACTTTGTATCCAAAATTCTGCATATATTTCATTACAACATTTGCAGGTTTTCTTTTTAAATTTTTTGGATCTTCACCTTTTTTTTCTGAACTTACTCCAATCATTGCAATTGTTTTTGAGTTTTTAAGAATATTTTTTATTTGATCATCACTCATTTATTTTTCCATTTTGGATGGTGCATTTTAAATTTGGAAGTGACTGTAGTATATTCTGAATATCCCAGTCGCGCAACATAACGCATAGACGCACTATCTACACGTCCTTTTTTTATAAATTTATTATCAATGAATATTCCAATAACCTCACCAATGACAATAGTACCATATTTCTTAGAATTGGATTTTAACTTCAAAGTTTTTAGCAATTTACATTCTAGATTCACAGGACTTTCAGCAACAGACGGGGCTTTTACTTTTTTTGATTTACGCTTTTTAAGTTTTGTAAATTTAAATTCATCAACATCTGAAGGTGCATCTATGGATGAGAGGGCCATCTGTTTGCGTGTTTTTGAAGTAGCAAAATTAACAACAAATTCTTTAGTTGAAAGAATATTTGATAGAGAATCTTTATACCTATTATTTGAAATTGATGCCTCTTCAGAGAACATAACTTGTGGTGGATAGTCAGCCACGGCATTAAAATATGAATAAGGTGCTAAATTTGGTATGCCTTTTTTGCTTATAGTTGAAATCCAACCTATGGGTCTTGGAAAAATGAGAGATTTATATGGATCAATAGAAAATGGATGTCCTTTTTTTGGTTCATAAAACATTGATCCTCCAGCAGAAAATAGTTTAAAAAAATATATCAAATAAATTTATTTGATCATCTCTCATTTATTTTTCCATTTTGGTTTTCTTTTTTCTAAAAAAGCAGATATTCCTTCTTTAGCGTCCATTGCCATCATATTTAAAGTCATCATTCTACTTGTATAAGCATAAGCTTTTCTTAAAGGCATTTCTAATTGTTTATAAAATGCTTGCTTTCCAATTTTTATTGTTAAATTTGATTTTGATGAAATTGTTTTTGCTAGTTTCAAAACTTCACTATCTAATTTTGTTTTTGAAAAATGATTATTTATTAATCCGATTTCTTTAGCATAATTAGCTTTTATAGGTTCCCCTGTTAAAAGCATCTTCATCATTCTTTTTCTATTTACTTTTCTACTAACAGCAACCATCGGTGTGCTACAAAATAATCCTATATTTACTCCAGGAGTAGCAAACATTGCATCATTTGTACTATAAGCTAAATCACAACTAGCTACTAACTGGCAACCAGCTGCATACGCAGCTCCATGCACTTTTGCTATTACTGGTTTTCTTCCTTCAATTATTTGTATCATTAACTTTGAGCAAAGATTAAATAATTTAAGATATTTAGATCTTTTTTTTAAACTTCTTACTTCTTTCAAATTATGACCAGCGCTAAAACCTTTTCCAGCGCCTTCTAAAATTATCACTTTTGTAGATTTGTCCTTATCAAGCTTTTTAAAAGCATTTAAGAGAGTGTTTAAAGTTTTAAAAGATAATGAATTATAAGTTTTTGGATCGTTAATTTTTACATTTTTTATTCCATTGCCTAAATTTTTTATTACAATATTCATATTTTTAATTAGTATCTTGATTTTTTTTATTGTCCGTGAACATCATAAATATCATTGTCTATCATAGCATTGAATGAAATAGATCTTCTTTCGGCAGACTTATTTTGAAATGGATAAACACAATGTGCTAAATAGTGTGGAAAAAAATAAAAATCGCCAATTTGTGGTTTTATATTAATAGCATCTTCTGACAAAAAACTTTTTGATCCATAAACTAATTGGAGCTTACCATTATAATTTTGATTCTTGTTATCCTGAATTGTTTTTCCATAATCCTCTGGAACTTTTAAATAACCAACACCAGAGATATGTCCCCCATGAGAATGTAGAGGATTATATTCATTCTCAAATTGTCTTACTATCCAACTATCAATTAATTTAAATTTTTGAATATTTTTATTTGTTGATTTCAAAATCCATTCTTTCACGTTATCTTTTAAAAACGACTCCCACCCGGAAGACACTACAAATTCTTTATCTAAAAGAAATTCTTGCTTTACATTTCCTGCTAATTTTTTTCCATAATCTAAGTCTTGAGATTTTTTTTCATCTGCTAAAATTTTATCGACATAATCATTTAGTTTTTTAACTAAATTTTCTGACATATTTGTCATTGCTATGGTTGGGCCAAACGGTCTTACTACTTTCATATTTTTAACTAGTTTCTTGATGAGGCAATTGATTTATATTTTTCTTGCAATTCTTTTTGTTTTGCAACAGTTGTTGGAGTTAATTCATCAGAAACTGCAGGTATATCAATACCAAAATTATTATATTTGTCGATACCTCTTACACATATTGCTGTATCGGTATCATTTTTCATTTGTTTTACGTGGGTTGCTACGTATTGGATATTAAATCCAATTCTTCGATCATTGCTTTTATTTTGCATAGATGAATGAATTGTCCACCCATGATGAAATGAAGCTTCTCCTGCATTAAGAGAACATAAAGTTTTTTTACTTTCATTGATTTCTTGCACACATTGGTTTTGAAAAAGCACATTATTTTTATCTTCTATCGTTTTATGTTCTTTTTTTCCTTCTAAATGACTTCCTGGTATCATATACATCGCACCACTAATCTCATCTGCATTTGACAATGCCAACCAGACTGAAATCTGATCATCATGGCTAAAACCCCAATAAATTAAATCTTGATGCCAACTTGCAAATGCTGCTGTTTTGGGCTCTTTAATTATGTAAGTGGTATTATGAAGCAAAATATTTGGACCTATTGCTTTTTCTACGATATTTAAAATATTTTTGTGAGTAGCAAGTTCATAAGCTGACTTCAAAATTGTATGTATTTTTGATTGATAATGCATATTACCTAAAACTTTTTCAGTATTTTCTAATATATCTCTATGTTTTTTTGCTTCTTCAAATGAAATTATTCTAACGGGAGATATAAAACCATTTTCATTATAGTCTTGTTGATATCTGTCTAGGTTTTTCATTTTCTAATTTTATTTTCGTATTTTTTTCTTAACTTTTGAAGGTTAACTAAATATTCGTCTCTTATATTTGATATCGTTGAGACAGATTTTCCTTTAGCTTGTTGTTTGGTGCCTTTTATAATTCTTGATGATAGTTTTTTAGACAATTTTGGTGCTTTTAGTTTAGTCCAAGGTAATTTTAAAGCTGGGCCAAATTGTTTTAACATATGTTTCATTCCTGCTTTACCTCCAGCCAAATGAAATGTTAAAAAAGTTCCCATTAATGACCATCTTAATCCAGGGCCATCTTCTATTGCTCTATCTAAATCTTTGGTTGATGCGTAACCTTCATTAATTATATGTAAAGCCTCTCTCCATAATGCTTCTTGAAGTCTATCAGCTAAATATCCTGGTAATTCTTTTTTAACCATGATTGGATTCATAGAAATTGATTTATAAAATCTATTCGCTTTATTAAGAAATTTTTTTTGTGTTTTTTTTCCAGGTACAACCTCTACTCCTGGACACAAATAAACTGGATTAAATGGATGACCAATTATTGTTCGGCTAGGAAATTTGCATCTTGAATATATTTTTGTAGGTAATAAACCTGATGAGCTTGATGAAATAATAACGTTAGGTTTTGAATATTTTCCAATTTCATACATCAATTGAGTTTTTATTTTATAATTTTCTACTGCATTTTCTTGAATAAAATCTGCTGATTTGACTGCTTCTTTTATTGAATTGACGTATTCAAAATTATTTAGATTAAGTTTTTTTTTATTAAATAGCTTTTTAATATGTGGCCATGAACTTTTTATTTCATTAATTATTTTTTTTTTTAATTTCAAATTTTTGTCATAAGCAATAACTTTTTTATTGTGTGCTAAAAATCTAATTATCCAGCCTGTACCTATTACACCAGTTCCAATAACAGCTATTTTTTTTATCATTTAATCTGCCAAACCATCAGCTCTAGGTTTGTTTCTTTCTAAATGAATTGGTAATACTTTTCCATATATAGCTCTTGAATGCTCTGGTGTGTTTACCCTCCAAGGGTCTAAAACATAAGCTGGTATACAAAGATACCTTGAACGATTTCCTTCTATTTTTGTAACTCTATGAAGCGTGAAACGACCTTTAAAGATTTGCAAATCACCTGGTTCTAATTCTAACTGTCGAACTCTTTTACGATCCCCGTCTAGTACTTTTTTAACTTCTTCGAAATTTTCATTTCCTGGCTCTCTAATATATGGACAGTATTCAAACACTCCACCTTTCTCTGGTTTTTGTATCATTATACTTAAAGTAAATTCACAACTGTCAAAATGCCATGGAAGAATACCATTTGGTTTCATAACATTATAAGCATGACAAGCCAAAGGGTCAGCCCATCGATAAATTGGAGATACTCCAACACAAGCTGATACAAAATTTAGAAGTTCTTGTTGCTCATAAAGAAATTTCATTTCTGAGTCTTTATCAAAAAGATCTGAATTTAAATATCCATTGTAACGTTTAGAAAATATTCGTTTAGGATGATTTTTTTCTAATGAAGGTTCATCTGTAGAATGTAAATAAGGATTAATACTTTCTTTAGACATATAAACTTCATCAACTTGTTTTTCTAACTCTGTGTTCATTATTTTTAAAGAATTTGGTAAAATAAAATTAGAAATAGTAGAACAGCTAAACTGATCTAAATCATTTTTACATTTTTTTATTAATTCTTTTATTTTCGTTGAATTTAAATCTTGAATTGGATACTTTTTTAGGTTTACAATAGTTTTAAGTCTATCGTTCATTTGATTTTACTTTAGTTTGCCCTCATCTCTCATTTTAGCTCTAATTTTTGTGGCTGAAATTTTTTGTATCTCCTCTGGCATAACAATTTCTTCAATTTTATAACCCACGCCTCTGCCATAACAAATGTTTGTTATGTTCGGTACTAACATAATTTTGAATCTACCTTCATATTTAGGGTTTAATCTTTCTTCGATATTTTTTTTTACTGTTTCAAAGTCAAAAGGATTGTCATCCACGCCTTGAACATCTCTTATTAAAAAACAAACCTGACCAGTTTTTTTTATTGTTTCTTCAAATAAAGCAAAATGACCATCGTGAAATGGCTGCCATCTTCCTAACATTTGTGCGGTTGGTTTTTTATTGTCCCATTCGTAGCTCATAAGAATTTCAGTTTATTCCTAATAAAAAAAAATTAAAAGACTTTATTTAGATTTATACTTGCTTCTTTATTGTCACCTAAATTACTTAAATCATCATTTAAATTAAAACTTAAATCGAAACCATTAATATTTTTCTTTATTTTAAATTGTGACATTAAATTCTCAGAACCATTAACTGAAAATGCATACTCTGTATCTTTATTAGGCAAATATCCTAAAGCAATATATAGATTATCAGTATACCCTGAGCCGAAAGCATGGTTTCTCTCATATACTACAAAAATACTGTAATGCTCTGGAAAAATTATATCAAAACCAATCTCACCGTTAAGATTGTGTAATGCTCCGGTATGTAATATGTCATTAAACGATGTGGTGCGGTCTGAAACATATTTATATTTAAAGTTAGAGGAACGATCCATATCAGCCACATATTCTAATTTTCCATGTCTTTTGAATTCATATTTATCATTTGATAAATCTTCAACTATTGCAATAGTTGCTCTTAACTTTTTCGTTCTCACATGTTGATCTTCAACGATAATCGCACCACTGCCAGCTTCTTGATATCCATTTAACATGGTATGCCCAAAATCAAATTGTCCAGAAGGTATGAAGATTAAATTATTCTTTTTATACTCATCTTTAATTTTTACTGTACCGTATATTTGATTTCCTGTTCTATCCGCAGTTAAGTTTTTACCATCAAGAACAGTAAGTATATCTGATCTTATTTTTCCAATTCCAAAGATCCTATCAACATATCTTGTGTCATCTTTAATAGGTGATGTACTATAATATGTAATATTATAAGTATTTGAATCTAAATTACTTCCAGCGCTACCAACATCAACATCATCATTTCCATACCTAAAAGCAAGTCCACTTATACCGTAATCATCTGTGAATCTATCATAACCAAAAGTTAAAGAATTTGTATGAACCTCTTTTGTTGATGCAATACTAGTGTCGCCTACTCTTCCAAGAGAAACACTGCCTTCGCTCCAAAAAAAATAATTTTTACTTGAATCATTATTATTTTTAGAAGTTGATATTTTTTTAAATGATGAAATTGGCAATGCTTCTAAAGACGAAAGCATACTGTTTGAAAAATTTAATTTTACATTTTGATTAGATAAATTTTGTTTATCTTTATTTCTTCTAATCCATTTAAGTCTATTTAAAGCTGAATTTGTTGAAAGAGTAATTGATCTTTTTGCTAATTCTATTTGAGCTTCTGCCATTCCAGTTCTATCACTATTATCTGTAATCGAAGGGCATTTACCTGCAATGATATTAAAAGGACAAGCTAAATCATATTCATAAACTCGATCTGTACTGTAATCCCCACTAGAATCACTTCCTATATACATCTTTAAACCACTTGCACTAAATGCAACTCCTCTTGGTTGGGTATTTGTAGGAGAAGACGTAAAAAAATTATATTTACCATCTAAAACATATGAAGATGTATCATAAGCATTTGTAAGAGAAATTTGACTGACGCCTTGCGATCCACTACCTTGGTGACTAATAACAAAAATTCTTTTCCCATTTGAACTCAATCTCATTCCATTCGGATTTATTACATTAGCTGTGGTAGATGAGCCTATGTCAATTCCAGCAGTAGTAACAAGTTGGAATGTTGTTATGTCATATGGTGTCGTAAGCGTAAACTCTAATAATCTAGTTGTGCTAGAAACAAGATCCATCCAAGCTAAAAACAATTTTGTACCATCATCATTAATTTCTATACCTTGAAGTCTATTATCTTTTGAATTTGTAGAAGCGCCACTCATATTATAAGTATAGGCAAAATCCCCGGCATTACTTCCATTTAGATTGGCATCTGTATCAAGATTTGTAGTTTCTTGGACATAAGAGCAAGTTGAAATATCAAAAGCTGAGGTTAAATCAAATCTGTAAACTATGTCTTTGTCATCACCATTTGTTGCAATTCTGCTTGTCGTAAATAATTTCATCCCATCATTACTGAATTCTAAATCATATACAGTAGCTCCTGAAGCAATACCGTTTGTACCATCTCCTAATGTACATCTTTCACTATCTCCTGCGTAAGTTCTTGAAGAAGTATCGTAAGGTGTAGATAGATTGTACTCGTATATTGCTTGATAAGTTTCACCTGTAGCTTTGTTAGCATGAGATACAAACATTTTTGTTCCATTTTTATTAAATTCGATAGCAGATGCATAAGGACCGTCATCAAATGCTATTGTTTGAACGTGTGTTACAACTTCTCCATAAGAATTGGAAATAGGAAATAAAAATAGTAAAACTAAGATAATTTTTTTTAGAAAATTCATAAAAAAAATAACTATCTTATTTTTTTAAATCTTCATATATTTTTGGTGCCCAAAGCTGTGCATCCTGAGAAGTGACGTGAAAGTCATATTTTTCAGGCTTTACGAACATTTGATTGGTATCATCAAATCTACCTTTTTGGATAGTATCTACCCAAACAACATAATCTGCTGGAAATAAACTTCTTGCTGCTGGTGTTGGGCAAATAAAATCAGCAATAACATTGTTTCCTTCGTTTTTCATTTTCAGTGCTACATCTGCCATTCTTTTGGCTTGTCTTGTCCTGCCTTCTTCTGAAAAATCCCAATCATTAGCAGCTTTTCTAATTTCGTCTGCATTTAATCTTTTTGCTTTTATTAATTTAGCTAGCTCATTTGCTAAAGTTGTTTTACCAGCGCCAGGCAATCCCATTACTAAAATTATTTTCATTATAAATCTTCTAACGGATGATGGGACATAAGTTCAAGTCCATTTTGTCCCACTAAATATTGTTGTTCTAACTTAACGCCTTCCTTACCACCAACTTTTCCAATATAACTTTCTACAGTAATAGTCATATTTTTTTCAAAATGACCTTCTCTTTGTCCTCCATCTGTTGGATATTTTATCTGTGGCCATTCATCACAAAGTCCAATTCCATGGAGCATGCAAGAATATCTATTGCCATAATATTCTTCAGGTAACTTCCAAGATTTTTCGGTAAATTCTTTAAAAGATGTTCCAGATTTTATTAATCTATAGTTATGATTAATTTGCTCAACAGCCATTTGATATAATTTTTTTTGATCATCATTAAATTTATGTCCTTCTACAAATGCTCTTGATATATCCGCACAATATCCGTAAGGACCAACCATATCCGTATCAAAAGATACTATTTCGCCCTTTTGAATTACTTTGTTGCTGCTTTCTTGCATCCATGGATTTGTTCTTTCACCTGATGATAATATTCTGCATTCTATCCACTCTCCTCCATGTTCAATATTAGTTTTATGTAATATTGACCAAAGCTCGTCCTCAGTCATTCCAGCTTTTAATTCATTACGCATTTTAGCAACGCCAATTTCTGCTACTTCTATTGCAGCTCTCATGCATTTTAATTCTTCTGGAGATTTTATTACTCTTGCTTGTTCAAGAACTAATTTCGCATCAACTACTTCAATTCCAGATTTATTAAGAGCTGTAACAGCAGGTCCATTAATTACATCAATTGCTATTTTTTTACTTTTAAAATAAGAATTTGATAAATCATTAACCTCATTAACCCATTTATTTAATTGAACGCTTGCCTGATCACCGTTGCTAAAATAATCCCATGTTATTGCTGGTCTTATCTCATTTATTAAATTTAAGTGGCTAGATAGTCCTTCGCAATTGAAATACTCATATAAAATTGTTGGTCCATTAACAGGTATAAAGCAGTAACGTGTAAGATTGTGCATATTGTAAATACTCATGTTAACAGTATCTAATGCATATCTAATGTTAACTGGATCAAACAAAATACAACCTTCTAAATTATTTTTTTCTAATTCCTTTCTAACTCTATCCAATCTGTAGGATCTAAGTTTGTTAAAATCAATTTCATCTTCTTTTAATCTTTTCTTGGTTATAAAATTTGAATTAGGCTTTGAGTTAGGATTAATTTTTCTACTAAATCTCATATTAAACTACGTTGGTTGCTACCCACTTATGAAAGTGATGAGTTGGATTATCCATAACTGGTGAAAAATTTCCACCATTATAGGCTGGTGAATTTCTTCCTTCTTGCATTCCTTCTATTATACCTACATCTTCAGACTGTACACCTTTCCATAATTTATAATTCTGCTTTCTTAAAGATTTAAATTTTTTTGAATTTGCTGCTTTTTCCCCAACATAATAAATTTCCATATGTTCTTTAGTATATTTGTGATCGATTGGTTCTAGCCAATAAGAATAAAAATGATCTTTATGTAAACCCAACATTACATTTGGAAATAAAGCTACATATTCAGCTATGTTTTCCTTTTTTTTTGGCCAATTAGAAAAACATGGAAATTTATCTTTCCCTTTTAGTCGTGGGTTATAAACAGTCGTTCCTTGACCGGCAAAACGATTTGGTAAACCTTGTATGTGGTAGTGGTCATCTATCTTTGAATATGAGTTCAATCCTGGGTGGACCCAAGGTAAATGATAGCTTTCACAATAATTTTCTATTGCAAATTTCCAATTACATTTTGCATTTAAATTAAAATATCCATAATCGTTTGAACGAACTATAGATTTTCTATCTTTTGTTGGCCAAAACTGTTCCCATCGATCACTTAAAGGTTTTATATATTTATCAAATGGAATTTCATTTTTACTTATATTTATAAAAATCATATCTAACCAAACGCTAGATCTGATTTCTTTTAGATTACTTTTAGATTTATCAAATTTTACTGAATTATGCTGATTCATGCCTCCAAGATGAGGGGTTGCAACTAACTTGCCCTCTGTATCGTAAGACCAAGAATGATAAGGACATCTGATTACATTTTTTATTTTACAATTTTTTTGTAAAAGTTTGTAACCTCTGTGACTACAAACATTATGAAAAACTCTTATTTTATTTTTTTTATCTCTTAGAATAATAATTGGAATACCGAGTAAATCAAAAGGTTTTGCGTCACCAATACTTGGAACAGAACTTGCAACTCCAACTACAACCCATTTATCTTCAAATATTTTTTTTCTTTCTATTTTTGTATACGCTTCGCTTGTATAACATTCATTTGGTAAACCATGAGATGTTTCAATTGGATTATTTACAACGTCTAATTTTTTTTTTTCAATAATATTGTAAATTTTTGACATTATTTAATTATTTCGTAAAGTCCTAACCATGCATTTACATCTTTGCTGGATATGTAATTTGATTTGAAGAATTCTTTTTTTTTCCATAGTTTTTTTTCTATTAATTCAGTAATTTTTTTATCAAATCCGTATTCTTCATAAATGCCTTCATTAATTGTAAAACATATTAAACCTTTGTTTTTTATAATTCTAATAAATTCATCAAGTGCTTGAGGTTTAACATGACCAAAAGTAAAAGTTCCAACACACAAAATTGCATCATACTTATTATCGCTAATATTTAGTGGTTTATTTAGATCAGCCTTTGAAAGATTTCTGTATAGCCCATTAGGAACCAGGTCTAATAATTTTTCAGATAAATCGACTCCATCAAAATTAGTGTAGCCGTTTTTTTTCAATTCAACGCCAACTAGTCCTGTTCCACATCCAGCATCATATATTTTTATTTCTTTATTATTTGCGTACTTTTTAAATGTATCTACAGTTTCTTTAGGACCAGTATAATCCCATTCAATCATATCTTTATCGTACTTATTGTCTGTCCCCCACTCATCATAATATTTCATGATTTCTTCTGTGGTCTTTAACTTATAAATGGGTACCTTGTTCTCTACGTCTTTGTCGGTCATTCTTAAAGCTACCAATAAATATTAAACTTCACAAATATATTTTAAAATGAATAAAAATATGGTTAGTTCTTTAAAAAAGAAGTTTTTTTATGGGAAAAAATTTAATTGAAAGACTTAATGAAGGACCGGTTCTTTGTGCAGAAGGGTACCTTTTTGCAATGGAAAGAAGAGGTTATCTACAAGCTGGAGCTTTTGTTCCAGAAGTGGTTTTAGAACATCCAGAAGTATTATCTCAATTACATAGAGAATTTATAAGATCAGGAAGCGATGTTATACAAGCTTTTACTTACTATGGTCATCGAGAAAAATTAAGAATAATAGGAAAAGAAAATTTGCTTGAACCACTTCAAAAAAATGCATTGCAAATAGCAAAAGATTCTAAAAAAGAATTTAAAGATCTAGATCTTATGATTTGTGGAGATGTCGCTAACACAAATGTTTACGATCCCAATGACAAAAAAAGTAATATTGAATGTCAAAAAATGTTTGAAGAGCAAGTTGCTTGGGCAAAAGAAGCTGGTGTTGATTTTATAGTTGCTGAAACAATTACTTGGGTAGAAGAAATGAAAATTGCACTTAAAGCTATTAAAGATGCTGGTATAATTGCTGTTTGCAATTATGCATTTAGACGGGATGGTAAAACGAGAGATGGGTATTCGCCTGGTGATGCTTGTAAAATTCTAGAAGACAATGGCGCTGATGTAGTTGGATTAAATTGTTTTAGAGGCCCAAAAATGACAATGAAACTTTTACCAGAAATAAGAAAAGCAGTTTCTTGTCATGTTGCCGCTTTGCCAGTTCCTTATAGAACCACTGAAAAAAATCCTGGATTTTTAAATCAGATAGATGAAGGATGTGATTGTATACCTGGGGGAAATGCTTTTCCTGTAGCATTAGATAATTTGTATTGTAATAGATTTGAAATGGCTGAGTTTGCAAAAGAATGTACGGAGAAAAAAATAAATTTTATAGGAATTTGTTGTGGTGCTGAACCTCATCATGTTCGTGAAATGGCGGTTGCTTTAGGTAGAAAACCAATTTCTTATAAATATTATCCTGATATGTCTAAACATTATGCACATGGAACGGATGAAACTTTAAAAAAACTTAATACAGACGCTGCAAAAACTCTTTAATTTTTTAGGTAATGGAAAAAAATGCTAAAGTAGTAATTGTCGGCGGTGGTGTCGTAGGTTGTTCAATTTTATATCATTTATCAAAGTTTGGTCTAAAAGATTGTGTGTTACTTGAAAGAAATGAGTTAACTTCTGGTTCTTCATGGCATGCAGCAGGTAATGTTCATGTAATTTCATCTGATCCAAATATTTCAAGAATGATGGCCTATACTATTGGTCTTTATAAAGAAATTGAAAAAGAATCTGGTCATGCAATTGGCTATAAACCTAGTGGTGGATTTTATTTAGCTTCGAATGATGTTTGGGCAGATTATTTGAAAAGAGAAAGATCAAAAGCAAGATATATGGGTCTTGATCAAGAATTTATTTCTCTTGAAGAAGTAAAAAAAAAACACCCTTTAATAGATCCTAAAAGATATCTTTTAGCTTTATGGGATCCTATTGATGGTGAAGTTGATCCATCAGGAGTAACTTACGCGTTTGCTAAGGCCGCAAAAGTACTTGGTGGAAAATATTATACTCACACAACTGTAAAAGATACTAAACAAAAAAAAGATGGAAGCTGGGATGTAGTTACAGACAAAGGAAACATTAGCGCTGAAATAGTTATTAATGCTGGTGGTTTATGGGCTAGAGAAGTTGGAAAATTAGCTGGATTAAATTTACCAGTTCAACCAATGGAACATCATTATTTAATTACAGAAGCAATTCCAGAAATAGAAGCAATGGGCGACCAAAGATTACCTATAGGAACAGACTTTGAAGGTAATATTTATTTTAGACAAGAAGGCAAAGGACTACTTCTGGGAACTTATGAACAAAAATCTACTCCTTGGAAAGTAGAAGGAACGCCAATGAATTTTGGGCATGAACTTCTTGAACCAAAACTAGATAATATTCAAGATAGACTTGCTATTGGATTTGAAAGAATGCCAGCATTAGAAAAAGCAGGAATAAAAAATATAGTTAATGGTCCTTTTACTTTTGGTCCAGATGGAAGTCCTTTAATTGGCCCAGTCCCAGGTTTAAAAAATTATTGGGTTGCAGTCGGTGTAATGGCTGGTTTTTGTCAGGGTGGTGGCGTTGGAAAATGTATAGCTGAATGGATAATAGATGGTGAGCCATCAATTGATGTTTGGGCAATGGATGTAGCAAGATTTGGTGATTATGCTTCACCACAATATGGAACAATAAAATCTTCAGAAAATTATGAAAGGAGATTCATAATGACTTTCCCAAATGAAACTTTGCCTAAAGGAAGAAAACAAAAAACAACAGCGTTATATGATCGTTTTGTTTCTAAAGGTGCTGTTATGGGAGATAGTTTTGGATTAGAAAGTGTTTTGTGGTTTGCCAATAATCCAAAGGATGCATATGAAGAACCAACAATAAAAAGATCTAGATCTCATGAGTATGTTTCAAAAGAAGTTAAAAATGTTAGAGAAAACGTAGGAGTAATTGAAATTGCAAATTTTTCTAAACATGAGTTCAAAGGTCCAGATGCAAGAAAATTTTTAAACTATGTTTTAGCAGGTACAATTCCAAGACCTGGCAGAATCTCTTTAAATCCCATGCTAACACCAAAAGGTAAATTATACGGGGATTTAACTGTTGCCTGTCTTGATGAAGATAAATTTATTGTTTTTGGATCTGGCGCAGTTCAAGAAATGCATAGAAGGTGGTTTGAAAAACACCTAAAAGATTTTAACTTAATTTATCAAAACAGATCAGATGATTTTCATGGTCTTGCTTTATCTGGACCAAAATCAAGAGAGTTATTGCAAAAATTAGTTAGAGAAAACATATCAAATGAAAATTTTAAATTTAGAGATGTTAAAAAAATGTATGTTGCAGGAGTTCCTGCAATTGTAAATAGAATTTCTTTTACTGGTGAACTTGGTTATGAAATTTATGTAGCTCCTCAATTTCTATTAAAATTGTTTGAAGAAATGGAACTAGTAGGCAAAGAGTTTAATTTAAGACCTTTTGGTGGAAGAGCTTTAATGTCTATGAGACTTGAAAAAAACTGGGGTGCTTGGACATTAGATTTCAGGCCTGATTTTACAGCCAAAGAATCTGGATTAGATTATTTTATTAATTGGAATAAAGATTTTATTGGTAAAGAAAATGCTAAAAAAGATAATAGCAAATTAAAACTCACACCTTTGATTATTGAGACAAAAGATATTGATGTCACTAACAATGAAGCTGTTATAAAAGATGGAAAAAGTATTGGTTATATCACCTCGGGTGGATTTGCTCATTATGTAAAAAAAAGTATTGCTTACTCTTATCTGAGTGAAGAAATTTTAAAAACCAACAGTAAATTTAAAGTAGAAATAAATGGTGATTTTTATGATTGTTCAATAATTAAAGAACCATTATATGATCCACGTGGAACAAAAATGAGATCATAAATCTATCTACGGTTGAATCAAATTTGATTTTTCTTTTTAAATATGTTTCTTTTTAAAAAATAAACTTAAGTTAAAGGGGAAAAAATGAAAATAAGAAGAATAATAATTTCTGCATTATCTGTTTTGATGTTTAGTGTTGTTACTACAATAGCAAACGCAGGTTGTGGAAAATTAGTTATTGCTGAACAAAATTGGGCATCTGCAGAATTGATGGCTAACGTAGATAAGATCATTTTAGAAAAAGGTTATGGTTGTGAGGTGGAACTTGTTCCAGGAGCAACTATGCCAACGTTTACTTCTATGAATGATAAAGGAACGCCTGACATGAACCCAGAACAATGGGCTAATGCAGTTTATGAACCACTAAAAGTGGCAGTAGCTGAAAAAAGAATAATTGTAGCTAATAAAGCTCCAATTACTGGTCTTGGTGAAGGTTGGTGGATAACTCCAGGAACTATAAAAAAACATCCTAAAATAAAAGGTATGACTGCCGTTGAAATCTTGGAACATCCAGAATGGTTTCCATATAAAGAAGATCCATCAAAAGGAGCTTTCATGGGTTGTCCTGCAGGTTGGGGATGTCAATTAGCTAACGCAAACCTATTCAAAGCTTTTGAAATGGAAAAAAAAGGTTGGGTATTAATTGATCCAGGTTCTGCTGCAGGTTTAGATGGTTCAATCTCTAAAGCAGCTGATTCAGGAGATCCTTGGTTTGGTTACTACTGGAACCCTACTTCAATGGTTGGAAAATATGATTTACAACCAGTTGATTTTGGTGTGCCTTATGGAGGCGATGAAAATTGGAATGGCTGTATAGTTAAACCTGAACAAGAATGTGCAAATCCAAAACAATCTGCTTGGATTGAGTCAGAAGTAAATTCACTTGTTACAGCAAACTTTGCTAAAACTGGAGGAAAAGATGTTTTGAAATATGTTGAGAAACGTACTTATCCAGGTCCTGTAATGAATGGAATGCTTGTGTACATGGCAGATAACCAAGCTAAAGGTTCAGATGCAGCAATTGAATTTTTAAAACAGCATGAAGCCGTTTGGAGTAAATGGGTATCAGCGGGTGCTAAGAAAAAAATCAAAGCTGGTCTTTAAAATATAAATTATTTAACGAGTCTATTTAATTATAGGCTCGTTATTTTTTTAAGAGATTAAATGGAATTTTTTACTAAATTTCCTGTTATGGATCGAACGTCCCTTATGGAATTAAGGAAGGGAATTGATTTTGCATTTAGAGATTTTTCTAGAGCATATGGAGATTCTATAGAAGCTTTTTTTGATCCATTATTATTTTTTTTGGTCAGATTAGAAAAATTACTAATTAATTCTCCCTGGCCAATAATAATAGCTGTTATTTGTGGTTTAGCTTGGGTAGGTTCAAGAAACTGGAAGCTTGTCATTGGAGCCGCAGTAGCATTCTTCCTTATTGGTTACTTTGGTATGTGGAAAGATACCATGGCAACGGTAGCAATTATAACCGTATGTGTAATAATATGTATGGTTGTAGGAATACCGGTAGGAGTATTGATGGCTCGTTCTGATAGAACTGAAAGAACAATTTTACCTATTTTAGATATGATGCAAACTATTCCAAGCTTTGTATATCTAATTCCAATATTAATGTTGCTTGGAATTGGTAAAGTTCCTGGATTAATAGCTATTTGCATATACGCAGTTCCACCAATAATAAGATTAACAAATTTAGGAATAAGAGAAGTTGATAAAGAAACAATAGAAGCAAGCGTAGCTTTTGGAGCTACTCCAATACAAAGATTAAAAACTGTACAAATACCTTTAGCTTTACCTACTGTTTTTGCTGGTGTTAACCAAACAATTATGATGGCTTTAGCAATGGTAGTTATAGCGTCTATGATTGGAGTTAAAGGTTTGGGAGTGCCGATTTTAAGGGCTGTTTTAAACCAGTATCTAGCTGTGGGAATGTTTAATGGTTTAGCAATAGTAGCCTTAGCAATTATTTTTGACAGAATCGCTCAAGAATATGGTCGTAGAATTCAAAAACACAGAGGACAGAAAAAATAGATCCCTGCTTCATTTCAGATTAATTTAAACACAGATTTTTCTAGACAGAATTTTCAAAATAAATAAAGATCCAAAAATGAATTTTTCTTTAGAAATAGGACCTCATACTAATATAGACACTTTACCTGCTGTCAAAGATGTTTACATTACCCTATTACCTGGCGGCAACTATGTGGAAACAGCTCAAAAGGCTGGTGATTTAGCAAAAAAAGGATTTAATCCCGTACCTCATTTTCCTGCTCGTTCTATTCTAGATGAAGCACAGCTTAATGATTATGTCTCTCGATGCAAAGATTTTGGCGTAAAACAAACCTTGGTAATTGGCGGTAGTAATGCCCAAGTTGGAGTTTTTGATAGTTCAGTTCAAATATTAGAGACAGGATATTTTGAAGGACTTAAGATAGGAATTGCTGGACATCCCGATGGGAGTCCTGATATATCCGATTCAAATTTAGAAAAAGCTATGAAAGATAAAAAGCCTTACGCTGATTATATAGTAACTCAATGGTTATTAAATCCGCAGTCAATCATAGATTTTATTTCTAAACAAACAATACCAGTTCATGTTGGAATTACTGGGCCACTAAAAATAACAAGCTTAATCAAATTTGCTAATATTGTTGGTGCAAAAAATTCCTTAAATTTTCTTAAATCTAATTTTAGTAAGGCATTAGATTTAATAAAACCTAAAGACCCAAATGACTTAATTGGGAAAGTTAAATCGCATACTGATTTTTTCCACATTTATACATTCGGCGGCTTGAAGGAAACAAACAAGTGGTTGATGGAGAACAAATATGTCTAATGAATTTGACTATACTAAACTAAAACATGTAACTTCAGTTGATCAATCTGATCGTGAAGTTCCATATAACTTAAGACAAAGTGGGCCAACAAAAGTTGAAATGTTAATTTCAACAAGAGTGAGAAAATCACCTTATTGGCATTTGTCAATGCAGGCTGGCTGTTGGAGAGCAACTGTATACAATCGTATTTATCATCCAAGAGGATATGTAAAACCAGAAGATGGTGGAGCTATGGTAGAGTACGATGCAATTGTAAACCACGTTACTATGTGGAATGTTGCTGTTGAAAGACAAATAAGAGTTAAAGGTCCAGATGCAGAAAAATTTACGGATTACGTAATAACTAGAGATGCAACTAAAATCTCACCCATGAGAGCTAGATATGTAATTTTATGTAATTCTTATGGTGGAGTTTTAAATGATCCTATTCTTCTTAGAATTTCAAAAGATGAGTTTTGGTTTTCATTATCAGACTCTGATATTGGTATGTATCTTCAGGGTGTTAATGCTGATGGAAGATTTAATTGTACAGTTGAAGAAATAGATGCATGTCCAGTGCAAATTCAAGGTCCTAAATCAAAAGCACTAATGAAAGATTTGCTTGGTGATCAAGTTGATTTAGACAATATGCCTTTCTATGGCTTGGCCGAAGTTAAAGTTGCTGGAAGAAGCTGTGTTATTTCACAATCCGGTTTTTCTGGAGAAGCTGGATACGAAATATATTTAAGAAATGCAACTTTATATGCAGATGATATGTGGAATGCAGTTCTTGATGCGGGTAAAAAACATAACTTAATGGTTATTGCTCCTGCGCATCATAGAAGAATTCAAGCTGGAATTCTTTCTTGGGGACAAGATATGGATCAACAACATAACCCTTTTCAATGTAATTTAGGTTATCAAGTTTCTTTATCTGGTAAAGGTGAATGGAACAAAAAAACTGATTATGTTGGAAAAACTGTATTAGAAAAAATGAAAGATGAGATCAAAGCAGGAAAAAAACCATACAAACTTCAGTTAGTAGGTCTTGAGCTAGGTGGAAAACCAATTGAAGAATATGCTCCTGACTTTTGGTTAATTTCAAATGAAAATGGTGGAGATCCAGTTGGATTTATTACATCCCCTTGGTATCACCCAGAAAAAAAACAAAATATAGCAATGGGATATGTGCCATTTGATGGAACATTAAATGCTAATGGTTTACCTAAAGGTAAAGTTGGAACTAAGTATAAAGTTCATTTACCAGCTAAATATTCTGATACACCAGGAACACCTGTTGATGCAGTAGTAGTAGATATTCCATTCAAAGAGTCTTTTAACGCTAATACAAGAGAAGTTGTTAAAGGTTAATTAATTTATTAAGGGGGTATATATGTCCCCTTTTAAAACAAATAAAAATGTTTGCTGAATTTTTTGATATAATTGTTAGATCATTAAAATTAGACAAAACACTCTATAAAGATAATAGAAACTTTGGTGATGCTGCAATTTATTTTGCTGGCCTAATAATTATACTAGGAGGAATTGCTGGGGCTATAGCAGCTAACACAGTTATAAAAACTCCAATAGCAATGTCAGGGCTAACCCAGATGCTTAATTGGTTAGTATGGTCCATACTTATTTATGTTATTGGGGTAAAGATTTTTCCTGATAAAAATGCAAAAGTTCCATTTAAAAAAGTTTTAATTGGTGTTGGTTATGCTAATGCACCGGGTTTATTAAGGTTTTTTGCAGTTACTCCTGATTTAATGATCCCAATCATTTTTCTAACTCAATTTTGGATTTTAGCAGGATTGATTATATCCACAAAACAAATATTAAATTTAAAATCAAATATAAAATCCTTTGGAATTATTTTTTTATCTTTTCTAATTATTGCAATTGTGTTTGCTACTTTTGTGATGAGTAGAATGAACACTCTACCAATTAGTACTATCAGCTAAATTGGAAATACAGTTTTTGAAGCTCTGCAAGATTTGCAAATTTTAAATCCAATTAAAATTAAATTCTGAGAAACACTATCATCTTCATTTTTGCATTCTTCACATAGATTATTAAATTCATTCAAATCTTCTTTTTTTAAATCTTTATCTTCGAATTCATTAATCATTATCTGTTAAACCAGCTCCTGCACCACTTTTTTTCAAACTATCTGTTTCTTCTACAAATGTGTCTTCTGATAATTTGTAAAGTTCATTCCATTCTTTTTCAAGAAATGAGTCTGCATTGTTTAAAAATTTAATTGAAACAAAGTTTGCTACTTCAATAATATTATTTTTTATAAAATTTGAATAAATATTATTGTTAAAGTTTAATAAAAATTCTATATCATCTAATTTTAAAAATAGTCTTTTGCCAACAATTTCTGATGCTCGACTCACAAATGGTAAAAAAAGTAATGGATAACCTATTTTTTCAAACTTTATCTCAGTTGAATTTTCTAAAGATTTAATTTGATCTAAAAAACTTGTTCCAGCAATTATTGGACAAAAGTGAAATTTAATTGCTTTATTATCTAAACTTATCAAATTTAGATTTTCGAATTTATATTCTTTTTTTTTCTTAAAAAAATCATTTAAATTTTTAATACCTGGCAAACCAAACATTTCTAACATTCTAACATTTTTTCCAACTTCTTCTGAAATGCCCCACGAATACCCAGCAGCTTTACTTGCTCTTTTAGATGTTGTGTCAATTTCGCTTAAAGATCTCATTTAATTTATAGAGTTGTAAACCCAGTGTGAATCATAATTTTTCAATTCATATGGTAATGGAGCTCCTTGAAACATACATATTCTTAACCATTTATCTGATCTTGGATCAAATTTTAACGCTCCAAAAAATGATAATTTTAATCTCAACATATCAATAGGAATAATAGACTTTCCAATTGTATTATCTTGAATTTCTGAATATGGAAATTTCTCAACTATAAATGCTCTTCTAACTACATGTCTTAAATGATTATTGTTTGCTAAAAATTTATCAATTGTAGAGCTGTTTTTCGATATAGTTAAAGTTTCATAAAGTCTCTTAATAT
>CACIML010000008.1 GCA_902587735.1 uncultured Pelagibacteraceae bacterium | reverse complement strand
CATTTTATTATTTTGTAAATTAAATTTGTTAAAATTTTATCTACTGAAATAAAGTTTCTAGCTTTGTTTTTTTTACATAAATATTTTAAAAAATTATGCGCTTCAGCTCGTCTCATCCACCAATTTGAGGAAAATTTTTTAAATTTTGATGAGATTGAGTCTTTATTTTGCTGATAATAAGTTAAATGATGAGGTATTACAAAAATATTTTTATTATCAATAAAGGCTTGATTTATAATCCTAAAATCTAACCAAACATTATAAAATTTTTTAATTGAAATCATTTTCCAAATTTTGATTAGATATTTTTTTTTGATTGATATGCAGCTTTGTGATCCAAATTTTGGCCATGGTATTAAAAATTTACTTCTAAAATTTATTTGTGATTTAATTTTTTTTTTTTTATTAAAAAATAAAATGGACTTGTCAAAACAAATTGATAACTTTTTTTTTTTGAAATATTTCATGGTTGTTTCAACTTTATTCTTTTTAAAAAAATCATCGCTGTCTAAAAAAAAAATTACCTCGCCTGCGGAAAACATTAGACCTGTTTTATAAGAATTTATTTGATTCAAACATCCAAATTTTGTTTTTTTTTTGGTTATCAATACTTTTATTTCTTTATATTTTTTTGCTGTTTCAACTGAATTGTCTGTGGATAAATCATCTATAAAAATAATTTCTAAATTTTTATATGTTTGATTTAGAACTGATTTAATGCATCTATCGATATATTTTTGATTATTATAATTTGCAATTAAAACTGTCGCTTTAATTTGATGCCTTTGACTTTTCATATATTTTTAAACGTTTTTCTAAATTTCATTTTAATTTTTATTTTAATTTAAAATTATTATTTACTAATAATTTGTTAAAATCATAAAATTTATAATTTTTCTTTATCATTAAGTCATAATGATGTTTAAAATAAATATAATCTATTTTTGAAATCATTTTTTTACTATAACTGTAAAGCCATATTTATTTATTGAAGTAATATTGCCTCTATACGAACATGGAGTCTTAGAGGCCCAGCACATATTATCTATTGGGGAATAGACGGTGATTTGTGAGTTAGTAAAGTTTATTTTTGAATTTACAGAGTCAACTTTAAAATATGGGGATAAAAACGGTTTATAGCTATAAAAATGAATTTCTTTATTAAGCCTAATAATATTTCTAACCTCAAATATTAAAAAAACAAATATTATTAAAAAAAATGAAATTTTTTTTGTTTTATGAGTGTTAAAACTGTACTGGGAAATATTATGAGAAAATAGAAGGAATATTGGCAACGATATTAAAACATAACCACCATATCTTAATGCAGGATGCTTAAGGAACCATTCTAAAAATAATAAAATAATAACAGCATAAACAAGTATAATTTTATAATTTTTTTTAACTTTTTTTCGTTCTTTAGATAAAACTCTATATAAAATAAAGTAAAGAATAGAAATGAATATAACACCTAATAGAGTATCTGTGACTTTATTAAAAAAATGTTTTTGAATCCAATTTTTTACCCAATTAAAATTTTTAATATATTCATCTTTATCTAATTCAGATTTATAATTCGGACCACCGCCAGCCTTTGCCCACCACTCATAATGAGTATTCATTAGTTCGACTTCTTTGATTGGTATAGACCAAGATGTGTTAAAACATGTTTTTTTTTCTGGGTATAAAAAACAACCTGTGCTGAAAAAATTTATAGATAAATTTAGAGAAAAACTTAAAAAAAGAATAAATATAAATTTTTTATAAGTATTTATAAAAAGACTTTTTTTAAAAATTAAATCATAAAAAAATATTGGTATTATTATCAAATATATATAATAAATTGCTTTTAAGCTAGAAGCGAAAAATAACAAAATTAGTATTAAATTAATTTTATCATTTATTTTATTCGGTTCTTTTTTTTCAACTACAATATCTAAAAGATAGATAAAAATTAAAAATATTATTATTTGCGCAGATCTATCTGTGCCATGCTCAGAAATTCTATAGAAAGCAATATTTACAAACGTAAATGCGAATAAAGTAAAAAAATAAACCAAATTAAATTTATTTGAATTAATTTGAGTTAAAAGCTTTTTTATAACAATGTAGTTAAAATATAGCAGTATTAAGAACGGACCTGAGTGAAAAAGATAAAATTTTATCCAAGGCAAATAAAGAAGTGAGTGAAAAAAAAATAATGAAGATACCGTTCTATATCCATGTCCAAGATTACCTAAACCAATTATAAATCCATTTTCTGATAAATTTAATGCATAAGTTAAATGATAATAAGGAAAGTCGTCATGATTTTTATATATATATAAAGAAATTATAGTTAAAAAAAAAATATAAATAAAAAGTTTTCTATCATTTATTGAAGTATTCTTAATGAAATAAAAAAATAAGGATAAGCCTATAAAGTGGATTATTGCATTATGAAAGTATCCATGTTTAATAAAAAAGGATGTTATAATTGATATAATTGAAAGAAAAAATAAACCAAAAATACCTTGATATCCTAAATTGTAAGTTAAATATTTTTTCTTTACCAATCTACAAAAACCAAAACCATAACCAATAGTAGAAAAAATTATAATTATTACGTAAGAAATAAATATTAAATGTTCTATCATAGTTAAATTATTATTTAATGAAAACAAATGTTAATAACAACAAAAATATAAAAGAGATAGTTTTTTTTATTATTATACTTAACCTTAATATTGGGATTTATATTAGGTGAAAAATCAACAGTAGGGCCTATAACGACTATATAAATCAAAAATCAATTTCTAAGGAGTTTACTTTAAAAATTAAATTCTTTGATAAATGAAATAATAAAAACTTTTTATATATTTATTTATATTTTTTTGTATTTCTGTTAATTAATATTTTTAAGTTTATGCATAATTTAACATTAGTAATACCTGCAAAAAAAGAGGATATGTCTCTACCAAAGGCATTAACTGAATTAGAAAAATTTAATCTTAAAAAGATAATTGTCTTAGAGGAAACTGATATTGAAACAATAAATGCAATTAAAAAATTTGACTGTGAGATAATTTATCAAAAAAACAAAGGTTATGGAGATGCAATTATTTTAGGGTTGGAAAACGTTAAAACAGAATTTTTTTGTATATTTAACGCTGATGGTTCATTTAATCCTTATGAACTAAATTCAATGTACAATAAACTTAATGATGAAAATCTAGACGCAGTATTTGCAACTCGATATGAAAAAAACTGTGGTAGCGAAGATGATACTTTGGTCACCTATATAGGAAATTACATTTTCACAAAAATGGGAAATATATTTTTTAATTTAAATATTACGGACATTTTGTACACGTATGTTTTGGCAAGAACAAAAGAAATAAAAAACTTAAACTTAAATAGAAAAGATTTTAGGCTATGTGTTGAATTACCCATTAAAGCTAAAAGATTAAATTTAAAATTGGGTACAAGCAAATCTTTCGAAAGAGCAAGAATAAGTGGGAAAAAAAAGGTAAATGCTTTAAAAGATGGATCTTATATTTTATTAGAAATAATTAGATTATTTTTTTTTAAAAATTAATTTTATTTTTTTATTTAAGGATAAATACAACACAATATATGTTGATACACAAACAAATAATAATAGAATTTGATAAATTGTATGGTTAATTTTTAAACTAGCAATATAGAATATGATAAAATTATATAAATTAATTAAGACACTTGTAAAACAATTCAAATAGTTAATTTTCATTTTCACTTTTTGGTTAAAATAAAAAAAAATAAGTTGATGTAAATGTTTGTCATCAGGATATATAGGAGAAAGATTCTTTTTATTTTTTCTTACAATTGAAAATAAATTTTCAAAACATGGATACCATAATAATAAAATAATAAAATATGGACTAATTAAATATTGATTTAAATTATAAATACTTATCAAAATAAATGAAATAAGAATGCCTAATAAGTATGAACCACTATCACCTAGATAAAAATAACTTAGATAATTAAGTATTAAAATAAATCCAAAACTACTAAATAAAAATGTTAAATTACTCTCATCAAATCCTATTTGATTTAATAGTCCCAATTTATAGACTACAAAGACAACTGCCATGAAGTATCCAATTAATAATCCATTTAAACCGTCAATAAAATTAGAACCATTTATCAAAACTAAAATGCAGAATGAAATAAAGAAAAAGGCAAAAAAATTATTTTCAAGAAGCTTATCAATTAAATCTATTCTAGTTGAGGCAATAGTTAAATCTAAGTTATATACAAAAAAAAATACTACTAATATTTGTAGAATTATTCTCTTTTTAGGAGATTCAACATAATTTTTATCACTTGCAATACCAATTAAAAAAATAAAGAAAGATGTTAGTAAAAATATTAAATTGTCTTGAAAAACAAAAAAAATAATCATCAAAACAAAGATTCCACCGCTTAGTGGTATATTTCTTTGAGAAGTGAAAAGTTGATGCGCTTGTCCAATGTAATTTGGCAAGTAATTTATTTTTTTTAATAAAAAATTTAATGTAAATACCAATATAATATAAGCAAATATTTCAATCATTTATTCTCTTAATTAAATAATTTAAAGATAGATGCACTAAATAGTAAATAGATAAAAAAAAATTAAACTTCATAAACTTATTATAAACCCTGAATCCATCCTGTAGTTTTTGGATTGCCGAAGATGATAAGGAATTTTTAGTTAATCTCCAATCTGTTAGAAATTCATCAAAAGCTTTAAACTCATAACCTTTTTTTGTTAATTGTAGCCATAAAACATAATCCTCTTTTGTTTTTAAATTTGAAAAACATAAATTATGTAATAATTTTTTTTCTAAAATCACTGTTGACAACCCAATATCACAAGACTTTAGTAAATCAGAAAATTTCAAGTTTTTTGCAGGTCTAATCCCAACTTTTTTGTTTTCTTCATTAATTATGTTGTAGGAAGTATGTGTAATTGAAAAGTTATTTTTGATCATAAATTCTATTTGTTTTGATATTTTTAGTGGATGCCAAATATCATCAGCGTCTAAAAATGCTATAAATTTTCCATTGGCGTTTTCTATTGCTTTATTTCTTGACTTTCCAACTCCTAAATTTTCCTTATTAACAATTACTTTAATTCTTTTATCTAAATTTTTAATATTCTTTATAAAATCAAGATCAGTTTTTGATTCATCGTCATAAATAATAAAAATCTCTAAATCTTGATAAGATTGGTTAAGCACTGATAATATGACTTGTTTTATAAATTTTTTCTTTTTATGATAGGGAATAACTACAGAGACTAAATCCATGATTATTTATTTCATTAGTAAATACAATTTAATTTTATTTTGTCTACAACTATTTCAATATAGTATATTTTTAAAAATAAAATGAATTTTTTAGATTTTTTAAGATATTTAATTAAAAGCAAGAAAATGTATTTAATACCATTCTTGCTGGCTTTGCTTTTATTTGGATTTTTTATAGTTGCCTCACAGACACCAACTATTGCTCCATTCTTGTATGCAATTTTTTAAAAAAATTTTAAATAAATTACATTTAATTCTTGGACCGATTGGTCGATTCTTGGGTAAATTTTTATCTCCTTTTTCATTACTAATTGTTTACATTTTTATAGTAATTCCTACATCTATTTTTTTAAAAATTTTTAAAAAAGATGTTTTAAAAATAAAAATGAACTCTAGGAAAAAAACGTATTGGATCGAGAGAAAAGAAAATCCAAATTTTGAAGAGCAATTTTGAGAAAAAATATAAATATTATTGGAATATCATGCTATTATCATGATAGTGCGGCTACACTAGTTCAAAATGGGAATGTAATTAATGCAATTCAAGAAGAAAGATTAACAAGGATTAAGCATGATAGTAGCTTTCCAACTAATTCAATTAAAAAAATTTTAGAAATTAATAATTTATCTCTTAAAGAAATAGATTATTTTGTTTTTTATGAAAAACCTTTTGTTAAGTTTGAAAGATTAATGGATACTTATGTATCTTTTGCTCCCAATGGAATTAAATCATATCTAAAATCAATGCCATTATGGATTGGAGAAAAATTGTTTCAAAAAAAAAATTTAATTAGTCAATTAAATAAAATTGAGAAAATAAAAAATATTGAAAAAAAATTAAAGTTTTCCGAACATCATCTTAGCCATGCGGCAAGCGCCTTCTATCCATCTCCATTTAGTGAAGCTGTTATTTTGACCATCGATGGAGTTGGAGAAAAAGTTACCACTTCAATTGCAGTTGGAAAAGATAGTGATATAAGTATTAAAAAAGAAATTCATTTTCCCCACTCTCTAGGATTGCTTTATTCATCATTTACTCATTTTTTAGGATTTAAGGTAAATGATGGTGAATATAAAGTTATGGGCCTAGCACCATATGGGGATCCTATTTTTAAAGATCTTATATTAAAAGAGCTTATCGATGTAAAAGAAGACGGTAGCTATAGATTAAATATGAAATATTTTGAATTTGCTACTGGATTACAAATGGTAGGAAAAAAATTTGAAATTCTTTTTAATTCAAAAATTCGAAAACCAACTGAAAAAATTAATAAATTCCATATGAATATAGCAGCTTCTATTCAGTTAGCATTAGAGGAAATAGTTTTAAATATAATTAAAAATATTAAATTGAACTATCCAAAGATAGAAAATTTATGCTTAGCCGGAGGAGTGGCCCTAAATTGCGTTGCTAATGGAAAAATTTTAGAAAGTAAATTATTTAAAAATATTTGGATACAACCGGCAGCAGGAGATGCTGGAGGTTCACTGGGTTCAGCATTAGGATATTGGTATAAAAAAAATCATAGTGAAAATATAATTAATAAATCAAAAAACCAATATTTTGATCCAAGACTTGGTACTAGCTACACAAATGATGAAATTAAAAAAATACTAGATAAGTATAAATCTACATATATTTGTGTTGATAATGATGAATTAAGCAAACATGTAGCTAGTTTATTATCAAATAAAAAAGTCATTGGTTGGTTTCAGGATAAAATGGAGTTTGGACCTAGGGCTCTTGGATCAAGATCAATTATAGCTGACCCTAGAGACTCAGAAATGCAAAAAAAAATTAATATGAAAGTTAAATATAGAGAGGGTTTTAGACCCTTCGCACCTATAGTACTAGAAGAGCATCTTAAAGAATATTTTGATTTAGATCATTATAGTCCATATATGTTGTTAGTTGGGAAAGTGAAAGAAAATCAAGTAATTGAAAAAAATTTAGATAAATTCAGTGGTTTTGAAAAATTAAAAAATATCAAATCAACAATACCAGCAGTTACTCATGTAAATTATTCAGCAAGAATTCAATCAGTAAACAAACTACAAAATCCAAAATTGTATTCTCTATTAAATGAATTTTATAAAATTTCCAATGTTCCAGTTTTGGTAAATACGTCTTTTAATTTAAAAGATGAACCAATTGTTGAAAATCCTGAAGATGCATTTAGATGTTTTATGGGTTCAGGGTTAGATTATCTTATATGTGGTAATTTTATAATAAATAAAGAAGATCAATATAATGACTGATAGATTCAAAAAATTATCAACTTATTTAAAAGGTATAAATAATAAAGATATTGAATTTGATAAAAATTTTTTTTCTGACTCGGAAAATAATTTTTTCTTAATAAATAATCAAATACCAAATTTTTTTATTGGTGATACCGAAACATCTCAAGTTACAAATTTGCAGGATAAATTTTATAATGAAATTAAATTTCCTAATTATGATGATTTAGATGATTTTTCATTATTAATTGATAAAGCTAAAAAATCTATATTTGCAAAAATTTTAGATGAACAAATTTTATTTGGTTCAAAAATATTAGAAGTGGGTTGTGGTACAGGACAATTATCTAATTTTTTGTCGAGATATAAAAGAAAAATCTTTGGGGTAGACTTATCCGAAAATTCATTAATAATGGGAGACGATTTTAGGATAAAATCAGGTATTGAAAATGTTTATTTTATGAAAATGAACTTGTTTAGGCTTTTATTTAAAGACGAATATTTTGACTATATAATATCTATTGGCTGCTTACATCATACTCAAGATCCAAAAAAAGCTTTTTTTTCTATTGAAAAAAAACTTAAAAAAGGAGGTTTTTTGGTACTCGGACTTTACCATAAGTATGGGAGAATTTATACAAAGATAAGAAAGAGAATCTTTTCATTACTCGGTAAAAAAGCTTTTTTTTTAGATAAATATTTAAGAGATAAAAATATTAGTTATGAAAAAAGGTTAACTTGGTATCGAGATCAGTACAAAAGCCCTCATGAAATTTCTTATACAATCCAAGAAGTTTTAGAATGGTTTAAAGAAAAAAATTTAAAAATAACCAAAATCTTACCACTTGATGATTTAAATGAATACTCAGATATTTTTAAAAAAAAAAATAATAAAATTAAAAATTTTACTCTTAAAGAAATGATGCTTGCTTTAAATGTTAACCATGCGAGCGAAGGCGGTTTATTTACAATTATTGCGGAGAAATGATAAATTTTTTAACTAGGCTTTATTTAATTATTGTGATTATTTTAAATCCAATATCTTTAAATATTTTATTTGATAATCAGATGAGTGGTAAAGTATTTTTACCAGCAGTTATAATATTTGATCTACTTTTAATTTTATTGGCATACTTAACATATAAAAGTAAAAATAAGCTAGACTCAATTATTGTATTTTTTTCTTTAGTTTTATTAGTGTGCTTATCAGAATTTGCTGCAAGAAAATATTTATACAATAGTAAAACCTCTTTTAATTTTGTTTTACAAGAGCCTGTTTTTTTTGAGGATGAAAGAAAGAATTTTAGAGAAAAATATTACAAATGTGCGATAAAAAAATCCAATTATTATTCTAAACTATATTTTTTTAGTGCTACTAAAAATACAAATTGTGATGGATGGTCAACTGTTAAATCAAGCAATGGTCCTTGGATTAGAAATACAACTAATTTCTCTGATCAATCAAATATAAATAATATTTGGTTTTTTGGTGGTTCAACTATGTTTAGTGCATTACTCTCAGATAGCGATACAATACCATCTATTATGTCAAAAAAATTAAAAGATAACAATTATGATTATTTTATTGAAAATTTTGGAAGAGGAGGATTGGATTTACATTATGAGGTAAGCAACTTCATTAATCTTCTTAGGTTTACAAATAATATTCCTGAAATTGTAATTTTTTATGATGGATACAACGATATATTTAATAAAATTAAACATGGGGGTGAATTTTTCTTATTTAATTTCTCACAATCATTGATGTATGATGAAAATAATTTTCATAAATCAATATATTTTTTTTCGGAACATTTATCAAACTTAAGTGTAATATTTAAAAATACTTTAGGCAAAAGAATTAGAAAATTTAATATAGATAGACTTTCTAAAAAAAAAAAAAATTATACAATAGATGAAATAAGTCAGGATTATATTAATTCTATATATCTAGCGGATAATATTGCCAAATTATATAATGTAAAAATTTTCTTTTTTTTGCAACCAGCTTCATTTTCGAGAAAAAATCCTGTTGGTATTGAAAAAAAACATCATGAAACAGAAAACGCTGAAATTGCAAGAAGTGTTTATCAAAAGCTAACAAATAAAATTTCAAAAAACAACTTTTATGATTTAAGCATGGTATTTGATGCTTATTCAGAGCAATTTTTTTATGATAATGCTCATTTAAATAAAAAAGGAAATTTAGTAATTTCCAGTGAAATGTACAAAATTATTTTTGAAAGATAAAATAAGCTTGAGCTTTAGAAATTATTAATATAATTAACCCCGATGTTAAAAAAATATCAAAAATATCTGCATATAGGTTGTGGAGATAATGTGCTTCCTAAACCATTCATAAATTTAGATCATAGAAAAAGAAAAGGAGTTACCCAAGGCAAGGCATATCCATTAAAATATAAATCAAACATGTTTGATTTAGTTTATGCGTCACATGTTTTGGAACATTTTAAAAAAAAAAATGTTTTAAAAATATTAAAAGATTGGGTAAGAGTTTTAAAACCTGGCGGCACATTAAGAATTTCAGTTCCATGTTTTGAAAAATTAACAAAAATTTATACAATTGATAAAAATATTGACAACATAATTGGTCCTCTTATGGGTGGACAAACTTACAGTAAAAATTTTCATTATAATATATTTAATAAAAAAAAATTATCATCTTTAATGATGCAAGCTGGATTAGAAGCTATTCATCCATGGGATTTTAGAAGAACATGTCATTCTAAATTTTGGGATTTTTCTCAAGCAACAACCCAAGAAATATTAATCTCCCTTAATCTTGAAGGGAGAAAAAGTTAACTAAAAAAGATAATCATGATTTAGACATGTATGAATTGAAAAGCTAATTTCAAAAATGAAAAAAGTATTAATTACAGGAAGTTCTGGTTTAATAGGCTCAGAGGCAGTCACATTTTTTATTAAAAAAAAATTTAAAGTTTATGGAATAGATAACGATTTAAGATCAAAGTTATTTGGAAAAAAATATTCAACTAAAAAATTTATAAAAAATCAGTTAAAATTTAAAAATTTTCATTTTTTTAATGTAGATCTTATTAATTACAAAAGCATAGAAAAAATATTTAAGAAACTTAATTTTGATTTAATCATCCACACAGCTGGCCAACCTTCGCATGATTGGTCCGCAAAAGACCCTGTTTTTGATTTTAAAACAAACGCATTAGCTACAGTAAATTTGCTTCAATTGACAAGATTATACTGTCCTAAAGCAATTTTTATATTTACCTCAACTAATAAAGTATATGGGGATTTACATAGATCAAAATTTAGAATTAAAGAACTTAAAACAAGATATGAAGTTTTCGATAAAAAAAATAACTTATTTTCTATTAATGAAAATTTTTCAATAGATAATTCAATACATTCACCATTTGGAGTATCTAAAACATCTGCAGATTTAATGGTGCAAGAATATGGAAAATATTTTAAAATTAAATCAGCAACATTTAGATGTGGTTGTATCACTGGGCCAAACCATCAGGGAGCTGAATTACATGGTTTTTTGTCCTATTTAGTAAGATGCGTAATTAATAATAAAATTTATAAAGTTTATGGATATAAGGGTAAACAAGTAAGAGACAATATACATTCTTACGACCTTGTTAAAATGTTTTGGGAATTTTATAAAAAACCAGGTTATGGTGAAATTTATAATGCAGGCGGAGGAAGGAAAAATTCTGTCTCAATATTAGAAGCTATTAATATTATAAAAAAAATATCTAATAAAAATTACAAAAATTTTAAAATTATCAATAAAAATAGACAAGGAGACCATATTTGGTACATAACCGATTTTTCAAAGTTTAAAAGAAAATATAAAAACTGGAAAATAACAAAAAATATAAATACAACAATTGTAGAAATAATTGAAACATTAAAAAAAATTTGAATTAGATTAATTATCTAATCTTGATTTTGTTGATCTTAAAATTGCTTCAGTAACCTTTTTATAACCTTCAACTGTCAAATGACCAAAATGCATACCAAAGGGAAATAATTCTTGCGGATTTGTTTCTTTTTTAAACACTTCTTCGTTTATATCTATAAATGGAATATTAAGATTAGTCACTATTTTTTTTATTTGTTGGAAATAAATTTTATTACTTTTATTTTCAATCATAGTAAATGCTGGGAAATATACAAAATAAAAATTTATTTTTCTTTTATTTGAAAGCTCATTAATTAAAGTCAATATTTTTTTAAATTCTTTTTGTGGTTTTTTATAATATTTTGGTCTATTTTTTTTTGGCAAAAGTTGATTGATTCGACTTCTGGTTATATTTAATTTAAAAAATTTAATTACTTTTTTTAAATTATCTTTTTTTGTTTTATTATAATCAATTTTTCTTGATAAAAAGATTTTTTTCTCATTTTCTATTTTCGATCTAATTTTTTGGTTAATTAATTCTTGCTTACCTATAAGGTTTTGTTTGAAATTTTTATCATTTAAATATTTCTGTAAAATTTTATTATTTAGCTCTTTATCTAAATTTTGAATATCATTCTCATAAAAAAGTAAAATAATGTTTTTTACATTTTTTGGTATATATTCCCTCAAAATAGCATATTCAACTAAAGTTCCTGCACCACCTTGGCCTAAATTCAAAACGGTTTTTCCAGTCAAAGTTCTTAATACTGATCCTATATCATTTGGCATATCCACACATGAGCCATGAGCATACGAGTCTCCAATGATTAAATATTCGATCTCTTTATTATCCCATTCATAATCTGGATTTTTAAAGCCATACCTATCACTTTTATAAATAGAATAGTAACCATTTTCATTGCAATGTATGGTTTGAGTGGAAGAGACCCCAGATAAAGGAAGTAAATTATTAAAACTATTATCTTTAAAAAAAAATGATGATGGCACAGTCACAACAGCTTTGGGATCATTTTTTTTTATATCATTATAAATTTCAATTCTTTTTCTTTTGTCATATTCTAAGCCAGTTTTTTTTTTATAAATCTTTGAAACCTTATTTAGATTCCATATACTATTTCTTTCGTAAATAATTTGGTAAGTTTCAAATAAATATAAAGATATTGTTAAGCTTAAAAAAAAAATTATGAAATAAGTTTTAAAAATCTCTGATAAAAATAAAAAAGTTATTGATAAAAAGATAAAAAAAAAAGCTAAATAATAGTAGGTTATATAATAATCTCTCTTACTGCCATCCCAAAAAAATTCACTTTTATAAACTGTATAAATCAGAATTAGTAATGAAAAAAAAATTAAAAAAAATGAAAAATATTTTTTAGTATACTTCATAATTTAAAATTTTTTTATAAAGTTTCATATATCTTGCTCCTACATATTTCATTGCCTGCTCTCTTGATTTATTCAATATTTTATCTTTTAACATTGTTTGATCTGTATTTTTTAAAACCCAATCAATTCCTTCCGCAAACTGTTTTATATTATATGCCTCAACTTTATATCCTGATTCTTTATGATCGACAATTTCTGACATACCATTACAATTAAATGTAACTATTGGAAGTCCGCAGGATTGGGCTTCCAAAGCAAGTAGAGGAGAATTATCATGTCTAGACGGTAAAACTAAACAGTCGACACTATTGTAAAGATCTGACAAAACCAAATCATCATTTATTTTATCTATCCAAATTACTTTGCCTTTGAAGTTTTGATTTATTTCATAATTTTCTTTAGGACTCAAAATTATTAAATCAAATATTTCATTAGACATGCCTAGGCATTTATTTAAATAATCCCAGCCTTTTCTCTTATCTTTTAAACCATTCGAACAGGCAAATAGAACTAATTTTTTTTTTGTATCAAAACTAAATTTTTTTTTAGACTCATATCTGTTTTTAATAAAAAAGATTTCATTATTAATAGGCCATTTAATTATCTCACAATTAAAACCTGACATTACTTTACTATCTTTTACACAATCATACATCCATTTGTTGGGAACTACGATATGCATTAATTTACTCCAAGAGTTCATCTTTCTATTTATTAACCATTGATCTAAAGAAAATTTTTTTTTTTTATTATAATTATTTTTTCTCCAGAAAACATCTTCATCATAATAATCGTAATGATTGATGCCAGAAAAAGGCCACATATCACACAATGACCAAACAATTGGTTTTTCTATTCTTCCTATGTCTTCTATGCTTAAAAACTCATTAATCCAGCAAAGATGAATAATATCAAAGTCAGAGTTATTAACTCTTTTACTTATATTTGTTGGAAACAATGAAGGACTTTGGTAACTAAATGTTTTTTTTTTTTCAATTTTGCAAATATTTCTATTAATTTTTTCTTTAAATTTTTCAAAATCAAATAGTTTTTTTTTATCAAATGTTTTCACAATACCTAAATTTGTAATTTTTTTTTTAACATAGAGTTCACTATGAATGTTATTTTTTTTTAAAGAATTAGAAATATTAATTGCTGCTCTTCCCGCTCCACCAACGTCAGTATAAGATAATATTACAGATTTCATGTTTTTTAATATCCCCCTAAAAAAGAAGGCAATAATGATTTTAGTTTCCAATTTAAATAACTTATTAATGAATTTTTGCTATTTCTATAATTAAATATTCTATCAATTACATATTTTTTATTAAAAGAAATAAATTTAGCAAAATCTGAAATGTTTGACTCTGAACAAATTAAATACTCTAATCGAGATAAAATTAATGCTTCAATTAAAGATTCTTTTCCTACCTTATATCTATGATTTTTTCTTCTAAAGTTAGAAAATTCTGATGATTTTGATGATCTAAATGAACTTAGGTATAAGATTCTTGATTTATATTTTTTTAACAAAATTTTTAAATTATTTGGATCTTCTGTTACTACAAATATTTTGTCAAATTTTCTTTTTTTTATAATTTTTTCTAATTTAGAAAAAATTTGTTTTCTGGAAGGTGGTTGAGGGTGATTTGGTAAAAACTTATGATCTGTACCTCTCCAGTGTAATCCTATCGTATTTTTTTTATTTATATTTAATTTTTTAATAATTTTTTCCACTTCATTTGTAATATTTTTTTTAACTTTTATGTATTTTATAAATACTCTATTTAAATCCTTGTATTTATTAAATGCTCTGTATTTATAATTTTTAAAAGTTTTATTGCTAGTAATTATAACATTTTTACTTTTATAAACCTCTTTTAAAGAAAAATTAGTAGCTTGGTCAAAATAGTATTCCCAGGAATTTAATGTTCCATTAACTTTAAATTCTTCATTATAAAAACCTTCAAAATTTTCCATATCTATTACAGGTATAAAATTAAATTTTTCTGCAAGAATAAAATGGTTTAAAACATACAAAAGATTTGAAAAAAAACCACCTCCTACTTTTCTTTGAATTACATAAAAAATTTTTTTTTTATTTTTTTCTCCAAAAGTACACATTTGAAGTTCTTTATAATTTTCTACTATTTTTTCAGATATAGATAATTTTTTTTTTTTTACTATTGATCTATTTTGAGAGTCAAACATTTTCTGATAAAGATATTTTTTTAGATTAAATTTCATTGAATTGTTTGTGTTTTATAATTTTGTGTCGATCAATAATTTATATTTTAAATTTATAAATATTTATAGTTAATTTAATAGATATAATTTATTTTAAACTAAATGTTTTTTATTGGAAAAATTTGTCTAAATATTGATATGAAAAAAATAGTTATTTTACTACTTCAATTAAAGGTAGCGAAATAGAAAAATAATTAGAAAATATGAAAAACTTATATTTTTTTATCTAAAATAAAATAATTTATTCCTGATCTTATTTATAACTCCTAGGATAGCTAATAAAAAAACAATTATAAAATTTTGCTTGTTTTTTAATCTAACGACCGACTGATAGTATAATGTTTTAAAAAAACCAATTTTAGAAGAAAGCCCACTTGTGTTAAAGTATCCAATTAATTCCGTTCTTTTTCCATTGGTATATTTATATTTTTTATTTTTAAAAAGTTTAAAAAAAAAACTATAATCAGCGCAATATTCTAGTTTATCATCATAAACACCCAATTCTTTGTGTATTTTTTTTTTTACAAAAAAACTTACGGAGTGAGATGGATAACAGTTAAATTTAAAATCAATATATTCTGGATTAAAATGATAAAAAATTTTCCTTTTTTTAACTGCACCAAAAAAATAATCTATACCGCTACCTTTAAAATATTTGTTGGCTATTTTTAATGCATTTTTGGTAAAATAATCATCTGAATTAATAATACAAATAATTTCTCCATTAGATGCTGCTATTCCTCTATTCATAGCTTGCCACAAATTTTTATCTTTTTTAATTATTAGTTTATTAATTTTTTTTTTATATTTTTTTAATACATTATGTGTTTTATCTTTTGAATTACCATCAACAACAATATACTCATAATTTTTATAGGATTGTTTAATGACACTTTTAATAACCCTTTCAATATTCTTTTCATTATTTAAAACTACAGTTATTATAGAAAACTTTATTTTACTGGACATATTTATTAAAATTTTTAAAAAATCTTATTATTGAATGATTATTAGAATATTTTTTCAAACTCCAAACTTTCTTTTTTAAGTTATCAGATTTAAAATACTTAAATTCATTTATTTTATTTTCTAAATCTTTGCTGGAATTATAATTAAATAAAAAACCATTAATTTCTTTTTCAAAAATTTCTAATGGTCCATTAGGGCAAGCATTAGAAATTACTGGTAAATTACAAATGCCTGCTTCAATAAATATAAAGCCTGGATCTTCCCATAAAGATGTGCAAATCAATGCCTTCGCTTGATACATATATTTTTTTATATTTTTTTTAAATCCTAATAATTTCACATGATGATTTAATTTAAGTTTTTCAATTAATTTATTTAGATGTTTTCTTTCTTCACCTTCTCCTAAAATAAATAAATTTATTTTTTCTTTATTTGATAAATTATATTTATGCACAGTTTTGATTAAAAAACTAAAGTTTTTTTGCCTTGTTAGTCTCCCAACAGCTAAAAAAAAATTTCTCCTTTTTTTTTTTTTAAATTTTTTTGATAAAAAAATATCATTATAACTAAATATGGGATCTCTAATCATTTTTATTTTATTTTCATGATTTGGAAAGTTATCTACAAGTAATTTATTTGTTTTATGTGTTGGAGAAAAAATCCATTCAGTTTTTTTTAATAATATATTCCAAATTTTTTTCCTAATAAAATGTAAGTTTGGAAAACCTGAAATTCTTAAAATCAATTTTGTTTTAAAATTAAATAAATAATTTATTAATAACGGCAAAATTGTTATTAAACAAATATACAAATAATCTGGTTTTTCATTTTTTAAAATTTTAATTAATGGAAAAAAAGATAATAAAAAAACTTTTAAATAAATTAATCTACTTAAAAAAAAACCTTTGTTTTTTATAAAAGGTATATTTCTAGAAATGTTTAAATTGATAGTATTTATTTTATTTTTTTTTAAAAACGTTGAATAGGTATCCCATTCTCCAAAAACATTAATTACAGTTAAATTAAATGAAATATTCCCAAATTTGCTTAGAGATAATAATGAATTTAAAGTTGATTTTGTTGTTCCAACATGGTCAATAAAAGGAGACCAGATAAAAATTTTTTTCATTTTAAAAAGAAACAGTTTTTTTGATCAAATTATATTAAGTTGTTTCAGAGTACCAATTATTACCTAGCATCATTTTTATATTTTCTTTTCGTGATTTTATAGGCCCCAAATCAAATGGAATACCAAACTTTTTGTCTTCCTCTGCCTGATTAACTAAAGAAGTGATTACATGATCAAAAGAGTCCATAAACCTTGAATCGTCTTCCTCAAGATCTAAAGGAATATTTTTTTGTAAATATTTTTTAATTATTTCTTCTAAGGATACATCTTTGCTTATACGCCCAATAATCATTTTCTTATTGCCTTCTCTATTTAAAAAACCAGCTTCTCTAAAAAGAAAAACATCACCAAAAAGATCGATAGCAAGAGAAATTTGAGTAAAACCAAACTTTCTCATTTTATTTCCTTTGATTTTTATTAATCCTGAGTCTTGGTGCCCCTTAAAAAGAGACTCTAAAGAGTATCCATAATCTACATATAAGTCCGGACATAATTTTTTTTTATTTTCTTCAAATTTTAATATATTTTCTTTCAACTTTTCTCTTTCTTTAAAATTCATAGATTTTTCCAACCTATATTTTCTTTCTACATCTCTTTTTTCAGAGTGGTTTGTTACACTTTGGTAATCATCCCTTAAAGTTAGAAAATTTACTCCTATACCATTATGAACTTCAGAATTAATTTCAGAAATTAATTTTGGTAATTCTATTAATTGATTTAAATTTTCTGGTATAACAATAAAATTAAAACCAAACTTTAGGTCCTTTTTCTTTTCATTTCTAACTTTTAAAAAATTGATTGTATTATTTTTTACTTGCTTGTAAGCTTTTTTTACTCTTGTTATAAACTCATAGCTGTCAGTGTCAACACCATACAAAGATATCCTTATTGAGTCAGCGTCCAATAATCCTGGATTGTTATTTAAATAGTTTGGTGTTAACGAATAACCATTGGTAATAACTGGCATTCTTTTTCCTGATTCATTTGCATACTTTATTATTTCTCCTAGTTTAAAATTTGTTAATGGTTCTAAACCTCCAGAGATTGAATAGGCTGTATGTTCTGGGCTTTCGTCAAAAAGTTTTTTATACATTTTTAGAGAGTCATCTAATATATTAAGTGGATATTTTGCAGTTTGATTTCTTCCACAAAACCCACAGTAAAACATACATGACAATCCTGGGAATAAAGCAATTCTCCTTGGAAAAGAATACTCATTTTTTAAAGTTTTATCTGTTAAAGATGCAAAGGGAATTATTGAGTTCCAATATTTATTTGCAATACCTTTTTTCAGTATGAGATTTTGCATCATCTCAGATTGGGATATTATTGCATTAATTTTAATTAATCTTTCTTTATTTATTTTTAATTGTTTACATATTTCCGATTGAGCAACCCAAGGTTTTTTAGAAAAAACTTTAACAATTTTTTTTATATTATCTAGGTCATCTAGTAAAAAATCTTTTTCTTTAATAAGTTTGTCACTTTTAATCTCTGAAACAAAAATTTTACTTACTTCTTCTGAATCTACTTCATCTTTGTTATTCAACCAATTAATAATTTTTTTGTTATTTATCATCTTATTTTTTTCAAAAGTTCAAAAGCTACACTTATTGATGTATTCCATTTTCCTGAAAATAAAGTTATTATTTTATTATTTACAAAATCAATCCTATTTAATCTTTCATCCGTTTTTTCTTTATTTATTTCTATTGCTCTTACTAAAAAAAAAGATCCTATATACCTGGCTTTTTTAATAAATTTAAAAAATATTTTACCATGTTTAATTATTTTTTTAAAATAAGATAATTTTAAATCCTTAATTAATCCTTTGTTTATTAGTATCGATTTTTTTGATACAAATTTTGGATAATACCCTTTAACTATTTCAATCTTTGAAGACTTATTACTACTAAGTAGATGATAATTGGTTCCTAAAAAAGGATCAAGACATAGAAATTTTCCATCAATAATCATATAACTTTTATTTTTATATTTTTTTGGTAGTTTTATAACTGTCTTTTCTACAAGTTCAAATTTATATTTTCTTTTGGGGTTAAACCCTAGTTTTTTTAAAATAAAATTATTTTGATCATAAGTTGCAATAATTACTTTAAAATATTTTTTTAAATCTTTTTTTTTAAAATTTGAATTTAACTTGATATTGATTTTTTTATTTATATTTTTTTCTACTATTTTTTCTTTTATAATTTTTTTTACTTTAAAAATATTAAGGTTTTTTTCATTTGATAAAATCGCACCTTTAATTGAATTTAGTTCATTAAGTTTAACATTTTTATAATATAATTTATTAGACTTTAAAAATTCAATATATTTTTTATAAGATGTAAAAGATCCCTTGTTAGAGATTCCATAATAATTTTTTGTTTTCCCAAAAATATCTTTACCATAAAATTTTACAAAATCTTTATTATTTTTTTGAACCTCCTTTAGTGTTTCGGGAGATCTGGGGTAATGATAACCTAGATGAAATCTTAACTGATTTGATGATGAAACACCTTCCATAATATTTTTTTTGATCTCATAGAGATCAATATTATATTTTTTACTTAAAATAAAAGCAGCTCCTAATCCAAAAAATCCTGATCCAATAATAGCAATTTTTTTCATTATTTTATTTTTTATGATTTTGTTTTTTTAATCTGTAAATTAGATTAATGGTTTCAAAAAATGCTCCAAAAATTTTAAAATCACTAAATTTGGATTTTCCATAAATTCTATTAAAATAACTCACATCTACTTCAATATATTTTACATTATTATATAAGGATATAATAACTAGGTACCTATGATCATTTTTTTTTAATTTTATATTTTTTATATATTCAAATTTAATAGCAAAAAATTGTGGACTTGGAGTGTTTATGTTTATTTTTAAAAAGTAATTTAACAATTTTTTATAAATATAAGCAGCAATTTTTTTAATTAATTTTGGATTTTTTTCCTGGTTACCTATCACCACTTGATAACCTAATAAAATTTTTTCAACAAAAACGGATATGTCCTTTGGATCGTCTTGATAATCTCCATCCATAAATATTACAAAATCTGCTTTTATCACTTCAAATGCTGATTGGATTGCAGCAGATTTCCCTAAATTTTTTTTATGTTTTATCAAGGTAAACATGCTTTTGTCATTTTCTTTAATAAATTTTTCCACCTCAAGACAGCTACTATCTGTTGAAGCATCATCAACTAAAACAATATGGAAATAACATTTTTGATTTTTTTTAATAGTTATAATTAAATCTTCTAACTGTCTTATTATATTTCCTCTTTCGTTATAAAATGGTATTAAAATAGTAATTTTGTACATAGTTTTATATTTATAAACATTATGATTTACATCAAGTAAATTTTTATAAATATAAATTATTTAAATGGCTATTATAAAAAAATTTAAATCCGTAGGTGTTATAGGAAGAGGCAAATGGGGCCAAAAGATTATAAAAATTTTAAGATATTGTTCATCGGTTAAATATATTATTGGAAGAAACACTGACTATAAAAAGTGTTCAACCGATATAGATTGGGTTTTTATTTTAACTCCAAATAAAACTCATTATAAAATTTGTAAATTTTTTTTAAAAAAGGGTGTTAATGTTTTTTGTGAAAAACCTCTCTCACCTAATTTAAGACAAGCAAATAACCTTTATAATTTAGCAAAAAAAAATAAAGTTTTACTTTATGTTGATGATATTGAAATTTTTAAAAATAAAAAAATTAAATTTTTTAAAAATAATTATGTTAGAAGAGAAAAAAAAGATAAAGGTACCATATATTCTTTAATAGAAAGGTTGTTTTATCATGACGCATATTTAATTTATAATCAAATAAAAAAAACAAAAGTTAAGATTAAAATAAACAGCCAAAAAAATTTAGATTTTAAAATAAACTTTAATAAAAAAGTAGTTAACTTTTTTTATAGTATTAAATCGCCAAATAAAGTACACAAAATCAATAATATAAATTTATTATTTTTTAAGGGGGATCCACTTAAAAAAATGATTATTTATGTCCTTTATAAATTGAATAACTATTCAAAAAATAAGAAAAGAAGTTTATTTGCAATAAAAATTTGTAGTTTATTAAAAAAAAATATTATTAAATAAATCAATGTTATTTTTTTTTGTAAACTGTATTTATTGGTGTGTTGCTCACCAGAATAGTTTTATATAAAGAATATTTTTCTAAGAATTTTTTATCAAATTTATTATATTTTTGTTCAAGATAATAATTTGTAATGATGTAATCAGGGTCTCTATTTTCAAATTTCCAAATAAATTTTTGTCTATCTTTATCTTTCAGAGAAAATAATGGGTAGAACAACTTGTTTGCACTAATATTTTTTATGTATATCTTGTCTCTGTCATCATTCTCCAAAATAAATTTTAAATTTTCTTTATAACTTAAACTCCAATAATCAATATCAAATTTTTTATGAATGTTTTTTCCTGCAAATTTATTAAAATATGCATACTGGTGGGGGTGGTTAATAACTATCCAATTTACATAATATGAAATAATAAAAAAAGTTAATAAGTTAAATATTTTTGGATATAATTTTCCTGTAGATATAAAATTGTGAATTTTTTTGTAACCTAATAAACAATATATTATAAAGTAAGGGTAAATGAAGTAAAGATGTCTCCATCCATTAAATGAGGTTGAACTAAAAATCATACTAAAAATTAAAGGAATTAAAAGGATAGACATAAATATAATGTCGAAATAAAATTTTTTTGAAATTAAATTTTTTTTAAAATTATTAAAGAATCCTACCATAAAAAAAATAAATCCAATTATGAACAAAAATATATAAAAAATTGGTGTGGTTATTAAAATCCATGTTAAAGAATAGTGCCAAGGCATATCTTTTGCATAAATTATTTCTCCAAAAAATAAAGAAGGTAGTTTCCAAACGTTTCCAAAGTTTCCCAAATACTTAAAAATGTCAATAAAATTACTAATAGGGCTTTCCCAAAGATATGGCCAAAATAATATATTGAAAAAAACTGTGAGAAAAATTGAAATTAATACAAGCCTGATTTTTTTTGTAACATCATCTTTTGAAACTAAAATATAAATTATTAATAGAAAATATATTATTCCTGGAGAAATTAATCCATGAACTCGAACACCAGCAATAGCAAATATATTTGATAATGAAAATAAAATTGCATTTTTTAAATTGTTCTTGTTAAAAAACTTTATTCCAAAATATACTGAAAAGATTAAAAAAGATAAGAAAACTAAATCTTTATTATTGTAGAAACTATTAGCAAATATTCTTGGACTTAAAGTCATAAGAACAACACCAAAAAGTGATAACTTCCAGCAATTAAACCTTTTATAACATAATTTATAAAAACAAATTAAACTTAAAAAAAAAATAAAAAAATTTAAATAATGTCTTAATAAAAATTGATTGTATTTATCTTTGACATTAAAAACTATTTCAATTATTGCTGCTGAAGTATTAAATAATGCTCCATATGTTTTTGTAAGATAATCTTTGTCATGAAGATAAGGAATATTTTTATCTTTTTTAAATTTATTCGTAATTTCTGGCGAGATTTTAAGACCAATATAGTTTAAATTAACAAAACCATCTATTCTTTGTGCATATTCATCTGATGAAACCCCATAATCTTTTACAGATAAAGTTCCAAATATAAAAATTGCTGAAAAAACTATTAAAATTAGTTTATTACTATTTTTATATTTTATTATTTTGTTCATAAAACTTAAGGTCATAAAATCTTTAAATAATAATTAACTTAAAAAAGTTATTATTCAAAGCATTAGTTGTGATCTGAAGAGAGATATTTAGACGATTCTTTGATTATTTAATGATTTAAAATATTAAGACTTAAAAACTAAATTCTTAAAGTAATTAAAATAAATTGGTATCTCTTTTAACAATGATTTTAACTTAATGGGCTGAGACTTAATTTTATGACTATAACCCAGATGTAAATAAAATAAAAAGTGATAAAATTTTGTTAATGGAAGTTTAGACAAATAAGGTATCAAAGGCCTTAAAAATGGAAAGTCTACACAAATTCCTGCTAGTTTTTGAAGATTTTCAATTTTTCTTTTTTCATACTCATTTTTAAATTTTAACATCGACCGGTTTTTATTTGAGTCTAAATATAAGGTATTTTTGTCTTCTTCAAAATAACCCCTTGAAATTGCCATTCTTGCTATAGCAGTCCCAGGAAAAGGATAAAGCAGCCCAAAAGACGCAAAATTTGGTTTTAATTTTAGATTAAGGTCCAAAGTTTTTAAATCTACCTCAAATGCATTTTCGGTTGGTAAAGCCATTATATTAAAAGTGTTTACTTTCACTCCGTGTTTAACAAACAAGTTATTAACTCTTATAATGGTTTCATTAGTTGTATTTCTTAAAAAAATATCATTAGCAGCTTCCTCATCTCCACACTCCACACCCATCCACACATGAGTCATGCCTGAATCTTTTAAAGCAATTATATCTTCTTCTTTAACTGAACTAGCTCTTACGTTGCTGCTAAATGGTAGATTAATTCTTTCTTTGTATAATTTTGCAAATTCTTGAATCCATCCATTTGGTTTTAACATAAATACATCATCATTCATATTTACCATATTAAGTGGATATTTTTTTAGGACTCCTTCAATTTCTCTAACTACTTTTTCTGGAGATCTTGCACGAATAATTTTTCCAAGTCCTTTATAATTGTCGTTATATTGTTTATTAAAACAATAACTGCATTTGTATGGGCATCCTCTTCCAGCAATAAAAGATTTTAATCCAACTTCAGCTAAACTCGGATCAGCATCATATAAAAGATCTCTATCTGGATATGGAAGATCATCTAAATTGTCTACTAATGGTGCTAGACCATTTTTATAAATCTCACCATTGTATTTCACATAAAAACTTTTCGATAACCAATAATCTTCTTTATTTTTAATTTTGTTAATAAATTCGTCAAAAGCTACGTCTCCCTCACCAGTGCAGATTGCATCAATACCATCTTCTTCTATAACCGTTTTATTAAAAGTAGGATGGGGTCCACCCATAACTGAAATAAAATTCATTTTTTCTTTAAGGGTTTTATTAAACTCTAAAATGTCATAGTGTTCACCCGTCATAACACTGTATCCAACTACATCTGGTTGAAATGATAAAGCTTTAATTAATGCTTCATTAAATATGAAATCTTTTTTGTCTCCAGAATTTGAAAGTCCACTTTCTAAATTAGTATTTTTCCATACTTTCTCACCATCTTCAGCTGCGTAAGCATCAGAATGTAAAAGAAATTTAGGTTCAGATTTTTTCTTTTTTTTTTCTTTTTCTTTTTCTTCAGATGTTAAAGGTCTTTTAAGAACAGCTGCTTTTACTTCGTGACCTGACTCTTTTAATTTACTTCCAAGAACCATTATTGCAGTTCTCTCATAGCCAATCATTTCTTTACATACTAAAAGTACTTTCATAAATGTTTTTTAACAAATATTGAAAAATAGTAAACAACTATAATATTTCAATAAATTAATATATTAATTTAAAAATAGATCTTATATATATCACTTAATTCACTATGTGTGCAATTTTTGGATATTCGGGTTATTCGGACAAAGACTTAATAATAAAAATGTCTAACAATCAAAAGTTTAGAGGTCCAGATGAGTTTGATTATTTTACTGATGATAAGGTAACTATAGGAAATAATCGCCTTTCAATTATTGATGTTGATCATGGTTCCCAACCTATATCTTCAGAGGAAAACCGGTTTGTAATAGTTTACAATGGTATGATTTACAATTTTAAAGAAATTAGAGAATATTTAAAAAAACAAGATATAAAATTTAATACAGACTCAGATACTGAGGTTTTTTTAAAGTCTTATATTTTTTGGAAAGACGAATGTTATAATTATTTTGATGGAATGTGGGCAGCGTGCATTTATGACAAAAAAGAAAATAGACTAACATTAAGCAGAGATTATTTGGGGCAAAAACCTTTGTATTATTATGCTGGAAAAAATAAGTTTTGTTTTTCTAGTAAATCAGACTCAATTTTTCTTACAGGAGAGTTAGAAAAAAAAATAAATAAAAAGTCTTTAGGACAATTTTTATTATATTCACATATTCCTGCACCTTTAACAATATATGAAAATATTCATCAAGTTAAACCTGGAGAAATAATAAAATATAATTTAAATACAAATCAAATTGAAAAAAAAATTTTTTGGAACTTAGCAGAAGGACCTGATTTTAACCAGTTTTTTAAAAAAGAAAATAATTTTCCTGATTTATTTAAAAAAAAAATAAATGAATTTACCACATCTGATGTTGGATTTGGTGTTTTGCTAAGTGGAGGTATTGACTCATATTTAATTACAAATGAAGTTGCAAAAAAATTTGAAGAACAAATTTCTACTTACACATTAGGTTTTAAAGAAAAAACATACGATGAAAGTAAATATATTAAAAAGTTAAATAAATGGAAAAATAATTTATTTAAATTAACTGATGAAGAATATCAAAATAATTTTTTCAAAATAATAGAAAATTTAGATGAACCAATTGGCGACTGTTCAATTTTGCCAACTTACTCATTATTAAACGAAATTAATAAAGTAAAAAAAACTAAAGTTATTATTGGTGGAGATGGAGGAGATGAAAATTTTTTTGGATATATAATATTTGATGCATACAAAATTGCACTGTTTTTAAAAAAAATGTTACCAAAATTTTTTGTAAGTTTTATTAATATACTTTTAAATTATTTACCTTCTTCAAAAAAATATCTAAGTTATAGCTTCAGAGCAAAAAAATTTTTTGAATATTTAAATGGTAGTGAAAATAGATTATGCCAATTGTGGATGAGCAGTCTATCTCCTGATGAAATAGAGCAATTGCTTAACAATGAAATAAAATTTGATGATATCATTAATGAAAGCTCATTAATTTTTAAAAATACAACTAATAATAAAATGAGAAATAGTCAAATATATTTTTTTAAATATTATCTTTCTTCAGTGCTTAGTAAAGTAGATAAAGCAAGCATGTTTAACTCTATAGAATATAGGTCTCCTTTTTTATCTAAATCAATAATAAATTTTGCTTTAAATTTAAAAGATAATTACTCCTTTTTAAGAAAAAAAAGTTTTCTAAAAGAGCAATTTAATAAAGTGCTTCCACTTAGTTGGAAAACAAGACCTAAACATGGTTTTGCATTTCCAAAATCTAAAATTATTTTAAATAAAAATATATTAAATAAAATAAACGATAATCTTCTACTAAATAAAGAATTTTTTTACAAAAAACTCGATGAATATAAAAATAATAAAAAAGATTATAGTCAATATTTATGGAATGAAATTACTTTAAATTTTATATTACAAAAAAAATAGATGTTATATATTTAAATTAAATCAAAAAAGAAGATGAAAAAAAAAATCATATATTTTATTATTATTTTTTTAGTTATAGTAACTTTTTGGCTTGTAAATCAAAGCATTGGAAAAAATGACACTATTCTTCAAAAAACAAAATTAATAATTCCTATAAGCATTAGAAACAAACTAAAAGAAACAATTTTTGTATTTAAAAATCAAGAAACACTAAAAAAGAAAATATCAGAAGCTTCAAAAAAAAATAATAAACAATTAGAAAAAATATTTTTAAATAAAGTTATTTATAATGAAATAGTAAAAACACAAATACCAAAGAAAAATGAAGAGTTAATTAAAATTAGAAATCTAATTAACAAAAATTATATTCTTGATGAAAGCCAAATTACATACACAAAAATAGATAATTTCAAGAATAATTTTGATGATTTTAAGCATAAACCTAGTAGTAAATATGAGATCTTTAGTTTGAACTATTATGAAATAAATCACTTTGCAATTTTAGAAAAATCAAAAAAGGAGGCAAAAAAATTACTTATATATAACCAAGGCCATGGTGGAAACCCTTACGACTTTTCATATTTTATAGAAATAAAAAATAAATTTCTCTCAGAAGGCTACGACGTAATGTCATTAGCCATGACCGGGCTTGGATATAATAAAGATAAAAAAATAAATTTTCCAAATTACAATCCTGAATTTGACTCTTCACTTCATAAATCTTATTCTACATATTACGATCCTAAATTTCCTAATAAAAAACCTTTAAGCTTGATTCTAAGTGGTAATTATTTTTTAATTAAAAAAATTCTAAATAACAATTTTTATGATGAAGTAATCATGGTTGGTATTAGTGGAGGTGGCTGGTACACAACCTTGATTTCATCTTTAATAACTAAGATTGATAAATCTTATAGTTTTGCTGGAACGGTACCTTTGTTGTTTAGATTATTTGATACAAACTACGGGGACTGGGAACAAATTGATAGCTCGATTTATGAAATTGTAGATTACAATTCATTTTATGTTTTATCTACTATGGATGAAATAGGAAATTTTACTCGTGAACACTATCAAATATATAATGACAAAGACACTTGTTGTTTTAAAAATCCTGCAGCAAAAATTCTAAAAAAAATATATAAAGAAATTAATATTAAGAATTTTGAAATATTAATAGTTAACAATGAAAAACATACTATTAATACAGATTATTTTTTTGAAAAATTTTTTAAATATTAAATTAATAAATTACTTTGAATGTGACATGTTTGATTGACAATTAATTTTTTTACTATAAGAGTTATTTATGCTGAAATGCATGGTGGGAAATAAGTGTGAAATTCATTTGCTGTACCTGCAACGGTTAAAGTCCGAGCTCCACCCAGCATAGCCCGGTGTTGAATGATGGCCAGGAAAAGTCTAGTTCTGCAATGTAAAATTAGCAACGGCATTAAATTAAACAATCTTCTTAATTAATTTTAAGAAGAGAAAAAGGGGAATTTTAAAATGCTGAAAAAAATAGCTATTTTTTTTATAGTAATTATATTTTCTGCTAGTGCAGACAATTTACAAAAATGTAAATGGGACAACAAAGAAGGTGTCCCTTGCGTGATAATCAACAAGACACCCAATACCTCAGAATTTTCTGAACTTGGAGTTAATAAATTAGTTATAACAAAAGATGAAATTAATAATTCAGGAGCTGTTGATGTAAATGATATGCTTAAGCTTGTTTCAGGGCTTGATGTTTTTCAATCAGGAACAAAAGGACAGTCTACATCAATATTTACTAGAGGGTCAGAATCAAATCATACACTTGTAATGATTAATGGAGTTGCAATTAATGATCAGTCAGTCACTGATGGGCTTCATGATTTTGGCCAAGATTTTGTACAAAACATCCAACAGATAGAAGTATACAAAGGTTCTAGTGGCGCACATTTTGGACCAAGTGCTATTGCAGGAGCTATAAATTTTATAACTGCCATAGACTATACTAACAGCTATTCAATTAATGGTTTTAGTGCAAAAAATAACTCTTTAGCTACCAACTATACTAAGATTACAGATAATGGTTGGCATTTAAATTTAAAAGCCTCAGGCACTATAAGTGAAACTGATAGTGCTGTGGCTGATGGATCTGAATATGATGGTTCAGAAAATATACAGCTAAATTTAAATGCTGAAAAATGGATTAATAATGATTTAAAATTTAAATCTACACTTTATTCTAGAAAAACCGTAGCTGATTACGATGGAAGCTCTAGTGATGAATTTGGCTATGTCTCTAATAACCGTATGCACACATTGCAAACTGGATTAAAGCATATTTCTAAAAATACAGAAAATAACTTAATATTTCATTATCATAATTATGATAGAGAGTATGAAAATTCTGGTGTACTAGATGAGTATGACAGCGAGTCTTTAGTAGTTAAAGGTGAAAGAGAAATTAAATCTACAAGCAAACTTTCATTTGGTTATGGCACTGAATACAAATATGATTGGGGTGCTTTTGAAAATAGAGGAAGTTATACGGCATCTACCAAAGGTCACACGAAAGATTTTGGAATTTTTGGAAATGCTGGGTACAAATTCACTGAAAGATCAATTTTATCAATTTATGGAAGATCTGATGATCACAATACAACTGGTAGAAATGAAACTTACAAAATAAATTTTACAAAAATTTTAGATAAATTTAAAATTGGCTTAACTCATTCTACAGGCCTAAGAAATCCAACTTTATATGAATTATATGGCTCTGATAATTATGGAATTGGAGGCAATGTTAATCTTAAACCTGAGAAAAGCGAAACTAATGAATTATCTGTAAAATATCAAATTTTAGAAAACTTAAGTTTTAATTCAACAGTGTATAGAGCTAAAGTTTATGATCAAATTGAAAGTAATGCTGCTTACAGTCAACATGAAAATGAATTAATTGACATAAATCAAGAAGGTTTAGAAAATCAACTATCATTTAATGGAAAAAATCAAAGTTTATCTATATTTAATGTTTTTTCAAAAAGTAGAAAAACAAACGGACAAGCTCAAAGCCGTAGACCAGATTTATCTTATGGAGCAAATTATTCAAAAAAAATATTGTGGAGCTCAGTAGGTCCTTTTACCATAAATTTAAATTATAAATATACAGGTAAATATATTGACTGGGATGGTTCAGCTAATTCAAGGCAAAAAAGTACAGATATTGTAGATTTATCTTTAAAAAAAAATTTATTCGACAACACTTTTTCTTTAAAGTTGACAAACATATTTAATGAAAGATATGAAAAGCCAGCAACTTACAGCCAAGATGGCAGACAAATAAGATTTGGCTTTACTAGTGCATTTTAGATTATGATTAAAGCAATAAACAATATTAAAATAGTTTAAATTTTTTAAAAAAGTATATAAAGTAAAATTTAATATGAATTATTTTAAAGTATTTTTAGGAATTTTTGTTGTGCTTGCTGCTAGTCGCTTTATTCCTCACCCTCCTAACTTTACAAGTTTAATAGCACTAAGTTTCTATATACCTGCACTAATTGGAATAAGATATTTGCCTGCGTTAATTGTGAGTTTTGTGATAACTGATTTTTTTATTGGATTTCATGGCACAACATTATTTACTTGGGGGAGTGTAATTGTGATTGGTCTAGGATCTAAATACTTTATATCATCAATATTTACCAGAATTTCTGGCGCATTACTAGGAGCCTGCTTATTTTTTATAATTACTAACTTTGGAGTATGGTCTCTTGGATCTTATGGATACAACTTTAATGGATTAATTACTTGCTATGTTTTGGCAATTCCCTTTTTTGGATACACAATTCTTTCGACTATAATTTTTTCGATGTTAATTGAAACCTTACATAAATTTAGATATCTCGTTATAAAATATTAAATTTATAATTATAATCTAGTTTATTACATTTAACTTTTGCTTCTAACAATTTGTAAAGCAAACTAGATGATTGGGATATAAAAATTTGAAATTTGTCATTATTAGGAATTTTTTCAATTATTTTAAAGTTATCAGGCATTTTTGCTAAACTAATTTTTTTTGTCTTAGGATGAAATTTTAAAAAAAATTTACAATTTTTAAATTTATTTTTATTGGATAGTTTTATTGCTGTTTCGATATTGTCTTTAAAATCATGTAATCCTAAAATAAATAAAATATTTTTAGAACTATTACTCGATAATTTTTTGAATTTAAATATTTCTTGAGTTCTTGATTGATGAAAGTAAATTTTATTTTTTTTTAAATATTTTGAGTAAGCAATTCTTGAAATTTTTTGGTTTGAAATAATTATATTGGGCAGGTAATTAAATTTATATTTTTTTTCTATTAGATCAATCCAAAGTAAATTTTTAGTAAAAATTCCGTGTTGATAACCTATCGTAATTATTTTTTTTGATATACTTCTTAAAATATTTGATAAGTAAAATCCAAAAGAGTATTCAAACATATAATAATTTATTTGATCAACTTTTCTATTATCCAAAATTTCTTTGATCGCATTATCATAATAACTAAGTTTTAATCTATTTATAAAAGTTAAGACTAACTGTTTTCTTAAGATCAATGAAATTTCAAATTTTTCAAAATAAATATTTTTTTTTAAAAAATTATTTAATTTTAAATATTCATTTATATTTTTAATAAAAACTGTTACAAGATCATAATAAGAAATCTTCTTTTCTATAGGAAATAAATTTTTTATATTATTTATCTCCCTCTGTTTAATTATTAATTCTCTTATGTTAAAATTTGATTGAGTTTCATCTCCGAGCAAAAAATTTAAATTTAAATAAGAATTATTATATACCTTACATTTTTCATTTCTAAAAAAGTGTGGATACGAAGTAAAATTATGTACTCCTTTATTAATTAGTTTAATTTTATTATTAATTTTAAATAAAGTTACTATCACAAATAATTTAAAAAAATAATTTACTAGGCTTAATAATGGATATATGTAAATTTTTGAAGCTTTATTTTCTAAAAGTTCAACAGTTAAATTTGAGAAATTTTTTCTTATTAAATTAGCAAAGTAAGAGTCATCAGTTATAACTTTTCTAATTAATTTTTTAGATAAAAAATATTTATATAAATGTTCTAAAATTAAAATTCTCTCAATATAGTTTGATTTATCATGTCTTAAATTAAAAATTTCAGTTTCAATTAAATTCATTTTAAAGCCAAA
>CACIML010000007.1 GCA_902587735.1 uncultured Pelagibacteraceae bacterium | reverse complement strand
AAAAAAAAGAAGTAATTGGTAAAGATATTGAAATTAATTTTAGAAACGATGTTTTTGGAAATAGTGAAAACGAACCAAGACTCAAAGGAAATTATGCATTGTCAAATAAAGAAGAGACAATTATTAAAGGTGGAATTTTTACAACTTGTAAAAAAAATAAAAAAAAATGCCCTCCATGGACAATTAAATCAGCTGAAATTAAGCACGATAAAAAAAATCAAATTATAAATTATAAAAATGCATGGCTACAAATTTATGATAAGCCTATTTTTTATTTTCCAAAGTTCTTTCATCCTGATCCTACTGTAAAAAGAAAATCTGGCTTTTTAGTCCCACAAATGGGAAATTCTTCTTCTTCAGGAGTTTCCTTTCAAATACCTTATTATCATGTAATTTCAGACAATAAAGATTTTACATTCAAACCTAATATTTATTTTAACAATGACTTGATGTTGCAAAACGAATATAGACAAGTTAACAAAAATTCAAACCACATCACAGATTTTAGTTTAGCTAAAATTGGAAATGCTACTAAAAGTCATTTATTTTCAAATACAACAATGAATTTGGAATCAAATTTTTTTGAAAACAGTGATATAGAGTTAAACATTGAACAAACATCTAATGATACTTATCTAAAAAATAATAATATTACCTCTTCAATAAATAATAGCTATTCACTTCTTAACTCGTTTCTTGATTTTAACGCAAGCAAAGAAGACTTTAGCATAGAAACAAGGTTTGAAGTGTTTGAAGATCTTAGTAAGGATAGAAGTGATAGATATCAGTATATTTATCCAGATTTTTCAATTTCAAAATTAATAAATACTGAAACAGATCTAAAAGGAGATTTGAAATTTACCACTTCAGGATCTCAAAAAAATTATGATACAAATATATATGAGTCTGTTTTAGTTAATAATTTTAAATATGATTCAATTCCTTTCTTTTTAAAAAATGGGATCACAAATAACTTAAAATTTTTATTAAAAAATGTTAATACCAAAGGAGAAAAATCACCAAATTATAAAGATAAATTAAGTTCAGAAAACTTTGCTATTTTTTCATTTAACTCCTCACTTCCATTAAAAAAAGTTGGAAAAAATACTAATAGTTATTTTACTCCAAAAGCATCATTTAGAATTAGTCCAAATACATCTAGTAAACTAACTGATTTAGACAGAAGAATAGATTATAATAATATATTTTCTCTAAATAGAGTTTCAGGAAACGACACAGTTGAAGGAGGTCAATCATTCACTATTGGAAGTGAATACTTATTAAAGAAAAAAAATGATGATGAACTTTTATCATTAAATCTAGCAACAAATTTTAAGGATGTTAACGACTCAAGATTACCCACAAGCTCAAAATTAGGAAATAAATCTTCAGATATTGTTGGAGAGTTAACAATAAGTCCAAACAAGTACGTTGATTTAAATTATAATTTTTCATTAGATAATAATTTAAATACATCTAATTATAATTTTGTAAAATCAACAATTACTATTAACAATTTTGTCACTTCGTTTGAATTTTTGGAAGAAAATAACGAACTAGGTTCTGATAGTTATCTTGCAAATGAAATTGGATATAAATTAGATGAAAACAATAAATTAGAATTTAAAACAAGAAAAAATAAAAAAACAAATTTAACTGAGTTCTACAATTTAATATATGAATATAAAAATGACTGCCTTGTTGCTGCCGTTGAATATAATAAAGATTATTATTCAGATAGAGACATAGAGCCTAGTGAAGAATTATTTTTCTCACTAACAATAGTTCCATTTAGCAAAATTTCTTCACCAAATACTAAACAATGAACACATTGAAATTATTAAAATTAATATTATTAACTTTATTTGTTTTAAAAATAATTCTAACTCCATCATTTTCAATGAATGATGCATTAATAATTGCAAAAATCAATAATGAAATAATTACAAACCATGATTTAAAAATAGAGCTTAAATATTTAGAAGCACTTAATCCAAACTTAAAAAAATTAACAAAGGAACAAAAAACAAAAGTAGCAAAAGAATCAATAATTAGAGAAAAAATAAAAACTATTGAAATTCTTAAATATTTTGAATTAGATCAAAATGCAAGTTACTTAGATGAAATTATAGTTAAAAACTTTGAAAAATTAGGTTTAAAAAATAAAATTGAATTTATGAACTATTTATCAAATTACGAGCTTACAATTATTGATGTTAAAAAAAAATTTGAAATTGAGGCTACTTGGAACTCTTTAATATTTCAAAAATATAAAGGTCAAGTTAATATTGATATAGAAAAACTAAAAAAAAATTAAATGAAGAAAAATCTACATTAAATAAACAAGAAGTATTTTTATTATCAGAAATACTTTTTAGTGCTGAAAATAAAGAAAAACTAGAAAGAAAAAATAAAAAAATATTAGAAAGTATAAAAGAAATAGGATTTAAAAACACAGCAAACATATACAGTGTTTCAGATACAGCAAAATTTGGAGGGTTGTTAGGATGGATTCCAAAAAATCAAATTTCAAAAAAAATTTATAATGAATTATCAAAAATAAATGTCGGTGAATTTACAACTCCAATTAACATTCCTGGCGGAGTAATGATAATAAAAATAGATGACAAAAAAATAAGTGAATTAGAAATAGATTTAAATCAAGAGTTAAAAAAAATGATTCAGTCTGAAAAAAATAGGCAGCTAAGACAATTCTCATCAATATATTATAAAAAAATAAAAAATAGCGCTGAAATATATGAAAATTAAACCAATAATAATTGTGTCAGGAGAGCCTTATAGTATTTTTTTAGAAATTTTTTTTAAAACTTTAAAAAATAAAAAAATTAAAAATTGCAAATCTCCTATTTTAATTATTGCCTCTTATGACTTGGTCTTAAAACAAATGCATAAATTAAAATATTCTTTTAAAATAAAGTTGTTTAACAACAAATTTACTAATTTAAGTAAGCTTAGTAATAAAAATATTAATCTCATAAATATAAATTTTAATCACAATAAAACATTTGATAAAATTTCAACAAAGTCAAACAATTATATTGCTCAATGTTTTAATTTAGGAATAAAGCTTATGAATGAAAAAAAAGGACGAGCGCTAATAAATGGACCAATCTCAAAAAAACATTTTTTGAAAAAAAAATTTCCTGGTATTACTGAATATATTTCGTCTAAAACAAAACATTCAGGAAAAGAAGTTATGCTTATATATAATAAAAACCTTGCGGTAAGCCCTATTACCACTCATTTACCGTTAAAAAATATTTTTAAAAAAATAACAAGAAAAAAAATAATTAAACAAGTAATTACTATAAATAAATTTTACAAAAAATTCTTAAACAAAGTGCCAAATATTGCCGTTACTGGTTTAAATCCTCATTGTGAGTCCCTAAAAGACAAAAATGAAGAAAAAGAAATAATTAATCCTGCAATTAAATTTTTATCAAAAAAAAAAATTAAGATTTTAGGTCCTTTCGCTGCGGATACATTGTTTATTAAAAAAAACGTAAAAAAATTTGATGTAATTATTGGCATGTACCATGATCAAGTATTAACACCAATTAAAACTCTTTATGAATTTAATGCAATAAACATTACATTAGGATTACCATTTATTAGAATTTCTCCAGATCATGGTACAAATAATCAAATGTTAGGACAAAAAAAATCTGATCCTTCAAGTTTTCAAGAAGCTATAAATTTTGCTGACAAAATCCGTGTTAACTAAACCCAAAAAAAGTTTAGGTCAAAATTTTTTAATTGATAAAAATATATTACAAAAAATTGTTAATATCATTTCTATATATAAAAATAAGGAAATTTTAGAAATAGGACCAGGAACAGGGAATCTTACTCATTATCTTGTTGAAAAAAATCCTAAAAAAATCTTTGTGGTTGAAAAAGATAGTAAATTATCATTTTTTCTCAATGAAAAATTTAAGGACAAAATAAATATTATTAACGAAGATGTATTAAAAATTTCTGAAAATTTAATTTCTAAACAAAAACTAATTGTTTTTGGCAATCTGCCTTATAATATTTCTACTAAAATTTTATCAAAATGGATAATATCTACAAATAAAAGCTTCTGGTTTAGTAAGCTTATTTTAATGTTTCAAAAAGAGGTAGCAGATCGGATTATTTCTAAAATTAATACATCTAGTTATGGAAGATTATCAATTTTATCTAATTGGAAACTGGATATTGAAAAGGTTATGGATATTAGTCGAAATAGTTTTTTTCCAAAACCAAAGGTTGAAAGTACTTTGTTAATTTTTTCACCAAAAAATAAATTTTATAAAATAAAAAACTCTAAAAATCTTGAAATGATTACTCGAATTTTTTTTAACCAAAGAAGAAAAATGATTAAAAAACCTTTAAGTCAAATATTTAAAAATCCAAAACAAATTGCTAAAAAGCTTAATATTAACTTAAATTTAAGACCACAAAATCTTTCGCTTGATACATACTACAAAATTACTAAAGAATATGAAAATTTAAGATGTTAATTTTTCAACATGTTTTTGAATTAATTCTTTACTGTATTGATTGGTGGATTTACTAATTTCGGATTCAATTAAATTACTAATTTGATTATAACAACCTTGTAAATTGTCATTAATAACAACATAATCATAATTTTTCCAATGCAGTATGTCTTTGTCAAATTGTTTCATTCTTTCTTCTGCTATTAATTTATCTTTCATGTCTCTATTTGATAGTCTATTAAACAATACTTCTTTGCTTGGCGGTAAAACAAAAAAAGTTATTAATCTATATTGTAATTTTTTAGCTTTAATTTGCTCTGTCCCTTGCCAATCAATATCAAAAATAACATTTTTTCCATTTTTAAGGTTATTTATTACAGGTGTTTTTGTGGTTCCATAAAAATGGTTAAACACCTCTGCATATTCTAGGAATTCATTTTTTTTTATTAAACCTTTAAATTCATCATTACTAATAAAATGATAATCTTCATCTTGAATTTCATTTACTCTTGGTTTTCTTGTTGTGTGAGAAATTGAAATATGAAAATCTTTATTCTTTGATAGCAGCTTTACGAGCGTTGTTTTTCCTGCTCCAGATGGTGAAGATAATATTAACATTATCCCATCTTTATTTAAGGACATTTAATATTAACTAATTACTTTTGCTCTCTATAAATTTAATTGCGTCACCTACAGTTAAAATTTTTTCTGCTTCACTGTCAGAAATTTCTGAACCGAATTCTTCTTCAAAAGCCATAACCAGTTCAACTGTATCTAAACTATCAGCACCAAGATCATCAATAAAACTAGATTCATCTGTTACTTTAGCTTCATCAACACCTAAGTGATCCGCAACAATTTTTTTCACTTTGCTTGAAACGTCTTGTGACATAATTATTCCTTTTCGTTATATTTTGTTAATAGATTAAAAAGTAGTTTTGTCAACCCATATACATGCCACCATTAACATGTACTGTTTGCCCTGTAATATAGTTTGCCAACTCTGATGATAAAAATATTACTGTATTTGCAACATCTTTAGGCAAACCGAACTTATCCATGGGAATTTTTGATTTAATAATTTCCTTCCATTTTTCATTAATTTGGTCTGTCATATTTGTTGTTATATAGCCTGGGGATATACAGTTAACTGTAATATTTTTTTTTGCATATTCTAAAGCTAAACTTTTTGACATTGAAATAATTGCTGCTTTTGATGCTGCGTAGTTAGACTGGCCCACATTTCCAGTATGCCCTATTACTGATGTAATGTTTACTATTTTTCCATATTTATTTTTAAGCATTTTTTTTATTGCAAATTTTGATAATAAAAAAGTTGAAGTCAAATTTATATCAATAACTTTTTTCCACTCTTCAATATCCATTCTTATAGACAAGTTGTCTTGATTGATGCCTGCATTATTAATTAAAATATCAACATTGCCACCTAATTCATTGGATGAGTTATCTATAAATTTTTCAATATCTTCATGTTTAGATGTATCAAAGCTAAGAGTTTTTAAATTTTTAAATTTATTTTTTAATTCATTTAATTTACCAACATTTCTACCAGTTGCTAAAACATTAGCTTTTGCTTCAATAAATTTTTCTACAACTGAACTTCCTATTCCTCCTGTTGCGCCAGTTACAATTACCTTTTTATTTTCTAAATTAATCATTTATATTTATTAACTTTATATCTTCTTCTGTGTTTATTGCACTAACTTTTACATTTTTATCAATTCTTTTAATTAATCCGGACAAAACTTTACCTGGTCCTATTTCAATAAATTTATCAGTACCTTTTGCTATCATTAATAAAACGCTTTCTCTCCAGCGAACTGTGCTCTCAATTTGTTTAACTAACAATTGTTTTATTAATTCTGCATCTGTAATTTCTTTGCCAGTGACATTTGAAATTAAAACATTTTTTGGATTTTTAAATTCTAAATTTTCAATTTCTTTACTCATTATTTCTGTAGCTTTTTTCATTAAATTGCAATGAAAAGGAGCACTAACTGGCAATTTAATATTTTTAATATTATTTGATTTTAAATCTAAGGAAAATTTATCTATATCGTTAATCTTTCCACTGACTACTACCTGTCCTTCAGAGTTATCATTTGCAATAAAGCATTCATATCTGTTTTTGTTTTCTTGAATAATTTTCTCTATTATTGTTAAATCTGAACCCAATATAGCTAACATTCCACCTTCACCTTTTGGAACGGCACTCTGCATAGCATTTCCTCTAATTTTTAAAATTTTTAACGTATCAGAAAAACTTAATACATCAGCTGTGGCTAATGCAGTATATTCTCCTAAAGAATGTCCTGCAAAAAAACTAGCTTTGTTTAAATCTAAATTGAATTCTTTTTTTAATAATTGAAATATCGAATACCCGACTAAAAAAATTGCAGGCTGTGTATTTTCTGTTAAATTTAATTTTTCCTTTGGACCTTCTAAAATTAGACTTGATATTGAAAAATTTAATATATTGTCTGCTTCATTAAAAATTTTTTTTACCATATCAAATTTTACATGAAGTTCTTTACCCATGCCTACTGTTTGGGAACCTTGACCTGGAAAAATTAGCGAAAACATTTAAATATTTAAAATTTTATTATGCTTTTAAGTGTTGTAATTAAAGAATTATAATAGTATATCCTGATTTTTTATAAAAAATCAAATATGAATTTATACGAACATACAATTGTAATAAGACAGGATGTTGGTAATGCACAAATTAAGAAATTAACTGAAAAATATTCAAAAATCGTAGAAAGTAACGATGGAAGTGTAGTACAAACTGAAAATTGGGGACTACTAAACTTATCCTACATAATAAAAAAAAACAAAAAAGCCAACTACATACATTTCAAAATCAAAGGTGGTGGAAATATTATCAAAGAATTAGAAAAAAATGAAAGTTTAGATCAAAATCTTTTAAGGTACATGACTGTAAAAGTTAAGAATTTTGATTTAGAGGCAAATTATTTTGCAAAACGAGAGGGAAAAAATGAAGAAAGAAAATAACAATAATTAATTATGATAAAAAAGAAAAGAATACAAAATAAAAAAAATAAACAAAGTAATTTTTCAAAACTAAGTATATTTCAAAGTAATAAATATAAATTTAAAAAATCTTGTCCACTTTCAGTTAAAGGAGCACCAACTATTGACTATAAAAATGTAAAATTATTAAAAAAATATACATCTGAAAATGGAAAAATATTACCTTCAAGAATTACTAATGTTTGTCAAAAAAAACAAAGAGAACTTTCGCTTTCAATCAAGAGAGCAAGAAATTTGGCATTAATTTAAATGAAAGTAATTTTACTAGAAAATCTAAGAAAAATTGGATCAATAGGAGAAGTTATTGATGTTAAAAGAGGTTTTGCTAGAAATTATTTAATTGCTAAAAAAAAAGCTCTTTATGCATCAAAAGAAAATATAAAAGAAGTTGAAAAAATTAAATCTGCTCTAGGAAAAAAAGATTTAGAAAAGAAAAAAGAAGCAAAACAGATTTTTGAAAAAATTAATAAAAAAATATTTTTGGTTAAAAAATTAAGTACTGAAAATGATGAGTTGTATGGTTCTGTAAAACCAACCGAAATTTCAAAAATAATTTTAGAAAATATAAAAATAGATATAAATCCCTCATTGATTCAACTATCGAATGAAATTAAAGCACTTGGAACATTTAAAGTTAAAATAAATTTACATTCAGAAATACAAGCTGAAATATCTATAAATGTAGTTGCAGCTGAATCTGTTCATTAATCAAATTATACAATTTTTTCCCCAGTGTTTTTTTGTTATTTGATTTAAGTTTTTTTCATATAACACTTAGTTATGAATAATAATTTAAGTGTAGTTAAAGATGTATTTAAAGAATTACCCAATAATATAGAGGCCGAACAGGCAGTACTAGGCACAATACTGGTTTCAAATGAAATATTTGACGATATTAATATAATTATTTCAAATATTAATTTTTATGATCCTATGCACCAGAAAATTTTTTCTGCAATTGAAAATCTTATTTATAAAGGAATGCTCGCTAATCCAATTACCTTAAAAAATCATTTTGAGAATGAAAAAGATGATTTAAACATTCCAGAATATTTGGTCAAAGTTACAAAGTTTTCAACCTCATCAAGACAAGCAATTGAATACTCTAAAATTATTTACGACATGTTTATTAGAAGAGAATTAATTAAAATATCCGAAACGACAATTGACTCAGCTAAGCTAAATGATCTCAATGTTAGTGGGCAAAATATTATAGAAAATTCTGAAAGATTATTATTTGACTTGGCAGAAAAAGGTTCCTTTAATTCTTCATTGGTAAAATTTGATGACGCTATGAAGTATACAATTGAAATGGCCTCGAATGCTTTCAAAAATGACGAAGGAATAGTAGGAGTTCCAACAGGTTTAAGAGATTTAGATGATAGACTTGGTGGTCTTCATAAATCAGATTTAATAATTATTGCTGGCCGCCCTTCTATGGGTAAAACAGCTTTAGCCACTAATATTGCTTTTAATGCCGCACAAAAAATACAACAAGAAGGCAAAAAATCATCTATTGCATTTTTTTCTTTAGAAATGTCATCTGAGCAACTATCAACAAGAATTTTAGCAGAACAATCTAGAATAAAATCAAATGACATAAGACGAGGAAGAATTTCTGAAGAACAATTTGACAAATTTATTGAAACCTCAAAAAATATTTCTGAATTACCTTTGTTTATTGATGAAACTCCAGCAATTAGTATTGCAGCTATGAGCAACAGAGCTAGAAGAATAAAAAGATTATTTGGATTAGATATGATTGTTGTTGATTATATACAATTAATGAGAGGAACAACTTTTAATAAAGATGGAAGAGTCCAAGAAATTTCACAAATTACCCAAGGTCTTAAAGCAATAGCAAAAGAGTTATCCGTTCCTGTGGTTGCTCTCTCACAATTATCTAGACAAGTTGAACAAAGAGATAACCATAAACCTCAGCTATCAGATCTGAGAGAATCAGGTTCAATAGAACAAGATGCCGATGTTGTAATGTTTGTTTATAGAGAAGCTTATTATTATGAAAGGCAACAACCAAGACCCAACACTGTTGAGCATGCTGAATGGCAGGCAAAAATGAACGAAGTGGCAAATTTAGCTGAAATAATTATTGGAAAACAAAGACATGGGCCGACAGGAAACGTAATGCTAGAATTTGAGCCAATGTTTACCAAATTTAAAGATACTCAAAATAGCTAATATAAAATATATAATGGTACTAAATGTTTTCACATTTATATCAAAATAATGTTCTTAAAAAACCCAAAACAATATTTATAATTTTAATTATTGCGTTATTAGGATTTGGAAATTTTTCTAAAAATTTTAAACTAGATGCTTCATCTGATACCCTTTTAATTGAAGGTGATCCAGATTTAAAATATCTGCGAGAAGTTACTGAAAGATACGGTGCAAAAGAATTTTTAGTTTTAACTTATACTCCTAAAGAAACCATGGTTTCTGAAAGTTCAATGAACAATCTTCTAAGTTTAAAGTATAAAATTCAAAGTTTAGACTGGGTTCATAGCGTTATAACTCTATTAGATATTCCATTATTACATAGTACAGATGATACATTAACTGAAAGACTCAAAAATTTTAGTACATTAAAAAGTGAAGGAATTGATAAGGAAAGAGGTTTTAATGAAATTTTAAATAGTCCAGTTTTTAGAAATTTTGTAATAAGTGAAGATGGAAAAACTACTGGAATTATTGTTAATCTTAAAAAAGATAAAAAATTAAAACAATTAAAAAATAAAAAAGAGATTGAAAATTACAAAGACATTTTAAAGAAAAAAAATCATGAAAATATTCTTGAAATCAGAGAAATAATTAAAGGCTACAATGAAGTAGGAAAAATTCATCTTGGCGGAATACCTATGATAGCTGATGACATGATGTCATTTATTAAAAGTGACATTATTGTTTTTGGTATTGGAGTTTTATTATTTATTATTGCAACGCTTTGGTTTGTTTTTAGAAAAATAGTATGGATCATAGTTCCAATAAGTAGCTGCTTCTTTTCTGTTTTAATTATGACAGGCCTGCTTGGTCTGTTAGGCTGGAAAGTTACAGTAATATCCTCAAACTTTATTGCTCTAATGTTAATTTTAACAATGGCAATGAATATTCATATGAGTACACGTTTTTTACAATTAAAAAAAAACAATCCTGATTTAAAAAACTCTGAAATAATTTTAATGACAACTTCTAAAATGTTTTGGCCTATAATTTACACTGTCTTAACTACAATTTGCGCTTTTCTTTCATTAATTTTTAGTGAAATTAAACCAATTATTGATTTCGGATGGATGATGTCTTTAGGTTTAATCACATCATTTATAATCACTTTTACTTTATTGCCAACAATATTAAATTTTTTATCTTCAGAAAAAACAACTATCAAAGAACAAAGTAATTCTAAAATAACTGAGTTTTTTGGAAAAGTTTCAATAAAAAATAAAACAACAATTTTTTCAGTAACTGGCCTAGTTATTATTTTAAGTATACTAGGTATTAGTCGACTAGAAGTAGAAAATAGTTTTATTAATTATTTTAATAAAAAAACTGAAATCTATAAAGGCATGAAGCTTATAGATGAAAAATTAGGAGGCACTACCCCGCTCGAAATAATTTTAAAATTTCCAACTAAACAAAAAAATGAAACAAATGATGATGAAGACTTTGATGATTGGGAAGATGAAGAAGAGCAAGATGATAGAAAATACTGGTTTACAAAAGATAAAATTGACAAAATTGAAAAAGTCCATAATTACCTAGAAGAATTACCTTTTATTGGTAAAGTTTTATCTTTTTCATCAATTATTCAAGTTGCAACTCAATTAAACAACAATGAACCACTTGGAAGTTTAGAAATGGGTGTTCTTTATACCAAAATTCCTGACAATATAAAAAAAGAAATCGTAGACCCTTATATTTCTATTGAAGATAATGAAGCGAGAATAAGTTTGAGAATTAAAGATTCAGAAAAAAATTTAAGAAGAAACGATTTAATAAATAAAATTGAATATGATTTAAAAAATAAACTTGGATTTAAAAATGAAGAATTTAAATTAGCGGGTGTTCTAATATTATTTAATAATCTCTTACAAAGTTTATTTAAATCTCAAATACTGACATTGGGCTTTGTTATGATAGGAATTTTTTTAATGTTTTTAATATTATTTAAAAATATTAAATTATCTTTAATTGGTGTAGTTCCAAACTTTATTGCAGCATTTTTTATTTTAGGAATAATAGGACTGCTTGGCATACCCTTAGACATGATGACAATAACTATTGCGGCAATTACGATTGGTATAGCCGTTGATAACAGTATTCACTATATTTACAGATTTAAAGAAGAATTTAACAAAACAAACAACTATGAAGATACGCTAAAATTGTGTCACTCAACAGTCGGAATAGCAATACTTAATACTTCTATAACTATTGTTTTCGGTTTTTCAATTTTAGTTTTTTCTAATTTTATTCCAACTATTTATTTTGGAGTTTTTACTGGTATAGCTATGTTATTAGCAATGATTTCTGTTTTAACTCTTTTACCCTCGCTAATATTAATAACTAAGCCTTTTAGCAATAAGTTTAGCTAATTATGGAAATATTAAAAAACTTTTATAATGAAGTTTCGAGTTTTGACTTAATTTATATTTTTTTTACAGTTCTTTCGTTAATTAAATGTTCTAGAAAAGGTTTTGTATTAAGTTTACTTGCAGCTTTTAAATGGTTGCTAGGCTACGTTGTTACACTTGTTATTTTTCCTAGAGCAAAGCCTTACGTGAAAGACTTAATTGATAATGAATATGTTTTAGATGTTGTTTTGGGTATTTCAATTTTTGTCTTAGTCATTTTTGTGATATTGATGATTAATAAAGGAATAAGTAAGGCAGTAAAATATTCTGGTCTTGGAAAAGTTGATACTGTATTTGGATTCTTTTTTGGATTTATAAGAGGATATGTTATTTGCGTATGTATATTTGCAACTGTAAATATATTCTATAATCATAATAATTGGCCATTAAGTATTAAAAAATCATTGACCTTTCCATATGTTAAAAAAGGTAGTAGTTATCTAATTAAAGAATTCCCTAATGAAAAAAAATATAAAGAATCTAAAGAAAAGATTGAAGAATTATAATCCAAAAATAAAAGAAGAATGTGGTGTTTTTGGAATTAGTAATAGTACTGATGCATCTACTCTTGTAGCCTTGGGACTGCATGCTTTACAACACAGAGGCCAAGAAGGTTGTGGTATTGTTTCTTTTGATGGTAAAAAATATCATTCAGAAAAAAGATTTGGATTAGTTGGTGACAACTTTAATAAAGAAAAAATATTAAAAAATTTACCTGGTAATTATGCCATAGGTCATAATCGATATAGCACCACTGGTGGAGCGACTATAAGAAATGTACAACCTTTTTTTGCTGATACTAATGCAGGCGGTATTGGGGTTGCTCATAATGGAAATTTAACAAACGCGATTACTCTAAGAACGAAACTGGTTGAAGATGGTGCAATTTTTCATACAACGTCTGACACAGAAACAATTGTTCAATTAGTAGCAAAATCAAAAAGAAACACAACAATTGACAAAATAATTGATGCATTATTTCAAATTCAAGGAGGATACGCATTAATTATGCTTGCACAAAACACTTTATTCGGAGTAAGAGACCCTTTTGGAATAAGACCTTTGGTAATTGGAAAGTTAAAAAATTCCTATGTTTTTGCATCAGAAACTTGTGCATTAGATATTATAGGAGCAAAATTTGTTAGAGATGTAAAAAATGGTGAAGTTGTTTATATAGAAAATGATGAATTAAAAAGTATTAAACCTTTCCCAATTAAAAAAACCAGACCTTGTGTTTTTGAATATATTTACTTTTCAAGGCCAGACAGTATTCTTAATGGAAAATGTGCTTATGAATATAGAAAAAATTTTGGTATTGAGCTTGCCAAAGAAACAAATGTGGAAGCAGACCTAGTGGTCCCTGTCCCAGATTCTGGAAATGCTGCTGCAATTGGATATAGCCAACATATAGGTAAAAAATTTGAACTTGGAATAATACGAAACCATTATGTTGGAAGAACCTTTATAGAGCCAGCACAAAAAATAAGAAGTTTAGGAGTTAAATTAAAGTTAAATGCTAATAAATCATCAATTAAAAATAAAAAAATTATTTTAGTTGATGATTCACTTGTTAGAGGAACCACTTCACACAAAATAGTGAAAATGCTTTATGATGCTGGAGCTAAAGAGGTTCATGTTAGAATTGCTTCTCCTGAAATAAAATTTCCTGATTTTTATGGTGTAGATACACCTACTAAAAAGGAACTCTTAGCTGCAAATAAAACAAATGATGAAATTTGTGAGTACATAAATGCAAAGTCTTTAAAATTTTTATCGATCGATGGAATGTATAGAGCAATGGGTTTTGATAAAAGAAATAATACCTATCCCCAACTTACAGATCACTATTTCACAGGAGAATACCCAGTAAAACCAATTGACAATCTGGGTGATGATAAAATAACTCAATTATCTTTATTAAGTACAGCTTCTAACAATTAAATTTATGGAGACAACAAAATTCGTACAAATGAAAGATGGTACAAAAGAAGACTATCTATTGTTAGAAAAACATGAAAAAAAATATATTGAAGGTACTGCTGATCGATTAATCAAATTTATGGGTGGACTAACTAATACTCTAGAAGGTTACCAAATAACTAGACTTGAACATTCATTACAATCAGCAACTCGAGCTTTAAATGACAAAGCTAACGATGAAATGGTTGTTGCTACCCTACTGCATGATGTTGGTGACGAGCTAGCTCCCCTAAATCATTCAGAATATGCTGCTGCGGTTCTTAAGCCATACGTAAGTGAAAAAACTCATTGGATTGTCGAAAAACATGGTGAGTTTCAAATGTACTACTATGCACACCACTTAGGTGGTAATAGAAATCAAAGAGACAAATATAAAGGACACAAATACTATAAAGATACTGTAGATTTCTGTGAAAATTGGGACCAAAAATCTTTTGATCCAAATTTTAAATCATTACCTTTAAAAGATTTTGAGCCAATGGTTAAAAAAATATTTTCTAGAAAACCTTATTCGCAATAAAATTGCTTACTTTTTATTTGCTAGGTAAACCTGATTTTTTCCAACCAAGATTTTCAGAGTTGCCTAAAAATCCATCTGAAATATTTACACAATTGTAACCTTCTTTTGTTAAAAGTTCTGCGGTCGATTGAGATCTAACACCCCCCATGCACATTGTTAATATTTCATAGTCTTTTTCAATATTTAGCTTTTTAAAATCTTCAATAAAATTTTCATTAAAAGTTTTGTCAGCAAATTGAATTGTTAAAAAATGGGTTTTTAATAAAATTTTTTCACCATCTGGCTTTCCATCAGAAAGCCATTCTTCTTCTGTTCTCACATCAAGTAACACTGATTTAGGATTATCTTTTACATAATCCTTTACCTCTTTGCTTAGCATTTGTTTAATCATAATTTATGAATAACAAATTATAAGACAATTATGCTTTATTTCTATAGTCTTTTATATGTTTTGGAATTCGTTTATTTTTTCCAAACATATAATGATTTTCCATATTTTCTCTATATTTGCTAGCAGGAACTTTTAATCCCACTGATTCAGCAACTTCTCTAATTAGCATAGGGGTTGCTCCACAACAAACACCTAGGTAATTTATTCCTAAATCATAAGCTTCTTTTGCAAATTGTCCAATTTCATATCTGCTACATTGCATTGGATCTAGGGCTGTAGGAAAAGTTGTTTCATGAGGTGAAGGACAAGAACATCCATTATTATCAGGTAAATTAAAAAAAGTTGGATGATCATCGGTTGTTCTATAAGTGATGGGTAGTCCAGCTACATGACACTTTAACTCTTTTCTAATCTCTTTTAGATAAGGCATCATTGTATTAGGTCCTCTATGACAATTCATCCCTACTACATCTCCTCCTATTTGTTCTAACTCTTTACAAGTATCAAGAATAGAAATTCTATCTCTCATAATATTTTCACCATATGGAGCAATCGTAATCACAGATGGAAGTCCGGTTTCTTTCATTACTTTTAAAGCAGTGTACGCTTCTTCTGCATAATAAAAAGTTTCACCAATTAAAATGTCTGCACCTTCATCAACTGCCCAAGCTACCATTTCCCGAAACATTTTTTCTACTTCTAATTGGGATTTTTTATCATTTTGATTCCAAATATTTGAATTTGAAATATTTCCAGCCATTAAATTTTCTTCTTTACCCATTGGACTAACGGCAACATCTTTGGCAATTTGTAATGCTGCTCTATTAAGAGGTTCTAGCAACTCCTCTTTGCCAATAACACGCATTTTTTCTCTGTGTCCGTTATAAGTAAATGCCTGAACAATATCTGAGCCTGCGTGCTGAAAGTCTCTATGTAAATTTAATAGAGCTTCAGGATTTTCTAATGAAACCATTGGAACAAACTCTCCAGAAGACATGTAGCCTCTCTTTTCTATTTCAAAAAGAAAACCTTCTGCACATATAACAGGGCCTTTGTCTAATCTTTCTTTTAAACTTCTTTTTTTCATTTTTTTCTCCAAACTAATGGAGAAAAGAAGCCCATTAAATTAACTGAATGGGAAATAAATTGAGCCCTTTTCTCCTTTTTAGTGCTTTAGCTTATGCTGGGTGCACAATATGGTTCAAATACCCGGTTTATTAATTGAGAAATGATTCAAAAAAAAACCACCTGCTAAAAAGGTGGTTCATATAGAAACATCTATTTAGCAGGATTTTATATAGCGCCCCGCAATTCGACTTAAATCGGCGCTGGTATAAAGATATTATAAGTAAATTAATAAAACAATGATAAAAAATATATATATAAATTTATAACAATTTTTAAATGAACCTTACAAATCAACAAAAAGGCTCCCTTCTAGCATTTATAGCTGTATTCCTTATTACTCCAGACTCTCTATTAATTAGATTATCCAGTATAGAAACCTGGGGAATGTTGTTCTATAGAGGAGCAATACCTTTTGTGTTTGTTTTAATTGGTACATTAATTTTTTATAATAAAAATTTTCTTAAAGTTCTATTTGGAATAGGTTATCCAGGAATATTTTACATTTTCAGTTTCTCAGCATGTAATATTACTTTTATAATATCTATTCAAAATACTAACGTAGCCAATACTTTGGTAATGATTGCTCTAGCTCCAATGATTTCTGCTATATTGGGAGCTATATTTTTAAAAGAAGCCCCTGACAAAAAAACCTGGACTGCAATAATAATAACTTTTCTAGCTTGTGTTTATATTTTCTATGACTCGCTTAATTTAGGTAACTTTTATGGGGATTTTTTCGGGCTAGTGACAGCATTTGGTCTTGCTTGTAACGCTATTTTAGCAAGATATGCCAAAAATAGAGATCTTGTTCCATCAGCAGTAATTGGCAAGCTATGTGTTGCTATATTTGCCTTTTTCTTTGTAAAAAACTTTGAGTTAGTTGGAAATGACATAATTTTTATTCCCCTGATGTGTATTATGTGCGTAGCTATACCTTTCGTTTTAGTAACGATAGCTCCAAGATTTATTACAGCTGCTGAGGTTAATCTTTTTTTCCTGCTAGAAACTATACTAGGTCCGATTTGGGTATGGTTAGTTATTAAAGAGCAACCTAGTTTGGAAGCTATATTAGGTGGCTCAGTGATCATATTAACAATTGGAATTCATTCTTTCTTAGCCTTAAAAAAAACATAATAAATAATTAACTACTTGCTTTTTTATACAAAAGGCATACTCACTCAAAAAAATGGTCAAAATAGTAAAAAATACTTGGGCTTTATTTACCGGAATAGGAATAATTCTTTTAGCTAACGGACTTCAAGGCAATCTAATGGGCGTAAGATCTGTAATAGAAAACTTCAGTTCTTTATCAACAGGAATAATTATGTCAGGATATTTTGTAGGATATTTTGTTGGTTCTAATTTAACTCCTAATATGGTTTCAAGAGTGGGTCATATTAGAGTCTTTGCCGCTTTTGCATCAACAGCATCATTAAGTATTTTAATTATTGCAGCATATGTAAATCCTATTGTTTGGACCTTGGGAAGGTTCTTAACAGGATTAAGTTTAGTAAGTTGTTATGTTGTGGCTGAAAGCTGGCTTAATGATAGAGCTAACAATAGAACCAGAGGAAAATTACTTTCTATATATATGATTATAAATTATCTAGCTTTAGGATCTGGAGCTCTTCTATTAAATTTTGATGACCCAACAAGTTTTAAACCTTTTATTTTAGTTTCTATTTTATTATCAATAGCTTTAGTTCCAATCTTGCTTACGAAGCGTCCTGCTCCAAAATTTAAAAAAATTGGTACTTTAAATTTAATAGAACTTTATAAAATCTCGCCTTTAGGTACGGTCAGTTCATTTTGTACAGGTGCAATTTATTCTGCTTTATTTGCAATGTTTGCTGTATACGCAACAAAAATAAATTTTTCTCTCTTTGAAATTTCAATATTACTTTTTTTAACAACCATTGCAGGAGCTTTTTTTCAAGCTCCAATAGGATATCTTTCAGATAAATATAATAGAAGAATTATAATTATTTTATGTAATTTATTTAGTGCTGTTTTTTGTTTTTCATTAATTTTTATATCAAGTGAAAAACTTTTTAATTTAAATGCTCTCCATATGCTTTTAGACATAAATGTATTTAAAGATTTTAGTTTGATAACTTACGCTGGAACAAGTAAGTTAAATTTCTTTATTATTATAACAATTTATTCTGGTATAGCTCTTTGTGTTTTTGCGTTAAATCTTGCTCATACCAATGACTTTGTTCCAAAAGAAAAATTTGTTGCTGCAGGAGGAGGTTTGCAGTTAGTTTTTGGATTAGGGGCAATGGGGGGTCCGTTAGCTTGTTCTATTGTAATGGATAATCTTGGTCCCAATGGTTATTTTGTCTATTTACTTTTTTTTCATGCTTTAATTGCTTTATTTGGAATATATAGAATGGCAGTAAGAAAAGTTGCTGAAAACCCAGACAACACTTTTACTCCTCTTCCAAGAAACATTACACCCGCAGGAATAGAACTTGATCCAGATACAGGTGTAGATCTTTCAAATAATAAAGCTTAATTTTTTTTCGAATGTTTTGTTTCAAAGTTCTCTAATCTAGAAACTAATTCTTCTTCTGGTAGGTTTTCTTTATCCTCTAATAAAACTGATCTTTCTTGCTGTTTTCTTGCTATTCTTTCAGCTTTTAAATCTTCACGTTTTTCTTCTAATCGTCTATCTTCTTCAAATTTTCTTTCCCACTCCTTTATTCTAATTTCTTCTTGATTTTTTAACTCTGCTTCATGGATAGCTTTAATTTTCATCTCTTTGTATTTTTTCCTATTTTCCTTTTGATCTTTTCGTTTTTGCTCTTCTTCTCTGACTGATAAATCTACATCTTTTCGTTTTTGTTCTTCTGCCTTTATTTGTAATTGTTTGTCTCTTCGGTTTTGATCAAGATCTTTACGTCTTAAGTCTGAATCTTTTAATCTTAAGTACTCATCTTTTTTTCTTTGCTCTTCTTCTTTTAATTTTATCTCATTTTCTTTTTGTTTTAGTTCTTCCTCTTTTAATCTTATTCTTTCTTCTTCTTTTTCGATTTTATCTGTTCTTGCTGATAGTTTTTTTTTTTCTTGAACAATATTTTTATATTCTTCTCTTTCTTGAAATTTAATTTTTCTTAAATCATCAATTTCTTTTTGCTTTTTATAATTTTTGTAAAACTTACTAAGTGTATAAGGTAATTTTTCTAAACTAAGTGGTTCAGAAGTTTTCTTTTTTTTTATTTTCTTTTTTTTTTTTGTCATCGTTTTTTTTTAAAAATAATATTTTAAACAAAATTTAATCTTAAGTACAAGGCAATATTTAATCTTAAGTACAAGGCAATGATTGTTATTAGTGTCTATATTGGTTTTCAACCTATTGGCGACTATTCAACTTGCTAAATTAAATTCTAGTGAACAATAGCTTGATTTGTTAAGTTTATTAATGAAAATAATAGGAAGAAGACAGTTTTTAAAAACTTCTCTATCAGGATTAGCGCTAGCAACCTTACCAACAATTTCTTTTTCACAGTCTAATCCTGATGTTGTTGTAATTGGCGCAGGTACAGCGGGTTTGGCAGCATCTGCTGAACTAATGAAAAAAGGGAAATCCGTTGTTTGTATTGAAGCGATGAGCCGTACTGGTGGAAGATGTCATACTAATACTTCTATTTTTGGAGTTCCTTATGATCTAGGAGGTCACTGGGTTGAAGGTTCTGATGACAGTCCTTTCTCAAAATATGCAAGAAAGAATAAAGAAAAATTTAAAATATATCCAAATAGATACTCAAACACACATGTCTTTGACGGTATAAACCAAGATTCTGGAGATCTTTGGGACATATATGGAAAAATAAAAGATAATTTATATAATCAAAAAAAAGATGTTTCTGGATGGAGTCAAGTTAGTAAAAAGTTAAAAACTAAAAGCTGGTTTGACACTGCTCATCACGTTTTTTCAACAAGCCCAGGAAGAGATTTAGAAGATTATTCATGTAAAGACGATTACTATTGGAAAGGACCTGGTGGAAAAGAATTTTGTAAGCAGGGTTACGGTGCACTGGTTGCTGATTATAGAAAAGAGGTACCAGTTAAACTTAAAACAACCGCTAAAGAAATAATATGGGACAAAAAAGGAGTTAAAGTTGTAACAAATGATGGAATAATTTCCGCAAAAGCTTGCATCGTTACAGTTTCAACAGGAGTTTTGAATGCTCGAAAAATTAAGTTTACCCCTGACCTTCCAAATTATAAATACGATGCATTTGCTGGGATTACTATGGGCACTTACAATCATATTACATTTCTCTTTGATAAAAAGTTTCTTTTTCAATTAGGAATAAAATATCCTGATTTCTACTTTTACCATAAAATTCAAAGTAATGGTGCAGCTTCACCAAAAGGTGCTTCTGGTCTGTTTAATATTACTGGAAGTGGGCTTTGTTATCTTGATACAGTAGGAAAATTTGCTGAAGAATTAGAAGCTGAAGGAAGTAAAGCACAAATAGATTGGGCTCTTAACATTCTTAAAAAAAGTTATGGTTCAAAAGTTGGTGATAATGTAATCAAAGCACATGCAACAGCATGGAAAAAAAATCCTTTTACAGTAGGTTCATATTCAGGAGCTATACCTGGTAAAGCTCATCTAAGAAAATCTTTAAGGAAACCTGTCGGTAAAATATTTTTCGCAGGAGAAGCTTGCGCCGATGCTCATGCCACAGTTTATGGAGCAAATTGGAGCGGTGAAAGAGTTGGAAAAAAAGTTGCAAAAAAAGTTTAAATGAAAAATAAATCGAAAAGAAAATTTTTAAAATCAATAGGTTCGGCTGGTGTTTTTCTTGCTGGAGCTAATCTTCCTGTTTGGGCAATTAATACTTCTGCAACTGCAGCGACTTCAGGTTTATCATATAAATTACTCAAACCAGATAATAACGGACTCAAGTTAATGAAAGGTTTTACATCGAGAGTTATAGCAACAAGTATGAAAAAAACGTTGAGTTACAGATGGCATCCAAATCCAGATGGTGGCGCTACTTTTTCTACAGAAGATGGTGGTTGGATTTATGTATCAAATTCCGAGTCTGAAATGGGAGGAGTAGGAGCAATAAGATTTAATAGTAAAGCCGAAATTGTGGACTCTTATTCTATTTGTCGTGGCACAAGCACTAACTGCGCAGGAGGTCGAACACCCTGGAATACTTGGCTTACGTGTGAAGAGTTCGGAAATGGTTATACCTGGGAGTGTGATCCATATGGAAAAAAACCTGCGGAACTAATTGGCTCATTAGGATCGTTCACCCATGAAGCAGCTGCTGTAGATCCAATAACATCAACTATTTATCAAACAGAAGACACAGAGAGAAGTGGCTTCTATAGATTTGTTCCTGAAAAAAAAATCAATGCTATAGGCGAACTTGCTAAGACCAAAGGTAAGTTTCAAGTTATGGAAATTAAAAGTGGTGGTAAAGTTAAATGGAATGATGTTAATGATCCTGCAGCATCAGGATTTAAGGATCTTATGAAAAGGGAACCAAACAAAAAAATAAAATATAAAAAATTTAAAAGAGGCGAAGGTGCCTGGTATCATGATGGTAAAGTTCATTTTGCAACTACAGACACTCATCAAATTTGGACATATGATATTGCAAATGAGACTTGTGAAGTTTTATACAAAGGCAAAGGTAAATTAAAATATCCTGATAATGTTACCGTCTCAAATACTGGCTTGGTAATGGCTGCTGAAGATGGAGATAATATGGAAATTTGTGGAATTTCGAATAAAAAAAATAAAGCATTTCCAATTGTAAAAGTTGTAGGACATAAAAAATCAGAAATTACTGGACCAGCTTTTGATCCTTCTGGAACTAGATTATATTTTAGTTCACAAAGAGGCAAAAATGGCTTTACTGGTATCACCTATGAAGTTACAGGTCCTTTTGATAAATTAGTATAAATAAAAATGAAAAAATTTTTAGGAATCTTATTCTTCTTTTTGTTGTGGTCCAATGTTGGGATTGCTGCCGAAAGAGAACCTGGAACTGATAAAAAATGTTTATATGTATTCGAAAAATAAAGGAAAAAGAAAATTTTTAAAATCAATAGGGTCGGCTGGTGTTTTTATTGCCGGAGCTAATCTTCCTGTTTGGGCAATTAATACTTCCGTGGCTGCAGCAACTTCAGGTTTATCATATAAATTATTAAAAAAAGACCATAACGGACTTATGTTAATAGAAGGTTTTACATCAAGGATTGTTGCAAAATCTGGCGAAAAACCGTTTAGTGGATCTAGTTACAAATGGCACTTTAACCCAGATGGTGGTGCTACTTTTTCAACAGAAGATGGTGGTTGGATTTATGTATCAAATTCCGAACGTGATAGTGGAGGAGTAGGAGCAATAAGATTTAATAGTAAAGCTGAAATTGTGGACTCTTATTCTATTTGTTCTGGCTGGAAAGATTCAGATTTAGGTACAACTACTAACTGCGCAGGAGGTCGAACTCCCTGGAATACTTGGCTTACATGTGAAGAATGGTGGAAAGGTTTTACTTTTGAGTGTGATCCTTATGGAAAAAAAACTGCGGAAAAAATCCAATCCTTAGGAATGTTTACCCATGAAGCAGCTGCTGTAGATCCAAAAACTTCAACTATTTATCAAACAGAAGATACAAGTAGTAGTGGTTTCTATAGATTTGTTCCTGAAAAAAAGATCAATGCTTTTGGTGAACTTGCTAAGGTTAAAGGCAAATTTCAAGTTATGGAAATTGAAAATGATGATAAAGTTAAATGGAATGACGTTATTGATCCTTTATTTAAAAAAGGCCATCAACTAATGAAAAGAAAACCAAACAAAGAAATAAAATATAAGAGGTTTTCACATGGCGAAGGTGCCTGGTATCATGACGGTAAAGTTCATTTTGCAACTACAGGAAACCATCAAATTTGGACATATGATATTGCAAACGAGACTTGTAAAATTTTATATGGAGGCGGAGGAGCATTAAGAGACCCCGATAATGTTACAGTCTCGAATACTGGTTTGGTTATGGCGGCAGAAGATAGGGGTAATATGGAAATTTGTGGAATTTCAAATAAAACAAATAAAGCATTTCCAATTGTAAGAATTAAAGGACATGGAAAATCAGAAGTTACCGGACCAGCTTTTGATCCTTCTGGAACTAGATTGTATTTTAGCTCGCAGAGAGGCAAAAATAACTTTAATGGAATTACCTATGAAGTTACAGGTCCTTTTGATAAACTTGTATAATAAAAAATGAAAAACTTTTAGGAATCGTGGCAGAATAAGAATATGCAACATTTTTTTGTTCCTATAATTGGTGTGATTATATTCATACTTATCTTGATGCTGGCCTGAAAATATGAAAAAAATATTAATAATCCTAATTTACTTTTTACTAACTAGCACTTTATTTGCTGGAACATCAGGATTACATTCATTATGGCCATATTTTAAAGAGGGTAAGATGGTAAGAATCCCTTCATATAATTCGAAACCTTTTCCAAATGAATTTATGAGTTTAAAAGATGGGTCGTACAAAAAATCACCAGTCAATATAGATGCATTGATGGTATTTCCTAAGAAAGGTGAAGGACCATTCCCTGTTTTAGTATTCAATCATGCAAGTGGTGGAGCTTTTCTATTTAGCAATGAATGGTTTAAATTTAATAGACAAATGGCAAAACTATTGCTGAAAAAAAAAATTGCAGTAATGTTCGTTGATAATTTTAATGGAAGAAGTGTAATACGTGCAGATGAAGATCAATCACAAGTATCAACTTATTCTTTTTATATTGATGCGTTTATGACGCTTGAATATTTGTCAAAAGATCCAAGGGTTAATATAAAAAAAGTTGGAATTACTGGTTGGTCAAGAGGTGCAATGAATTCACTTGCAATCGCTGAAACAAGAATAAGAGATGCACTTATCAGTAAAGATTTATATTATGCTGCTTCACTACCTAGATCTACAGAATGTCGTCAGTCAGGATTTTTTAGAAATCCTCAGCCGATACCAGAAACCAAAATCTTAATGGTCAATGGTAAAATTGATGAAGCTTCACATGCACACATATGTGAAGAATATGGAGAAAAAATGAAAGCAAATGGGGCAGATATAAAAGTATCTACTAAATCAGGATGGGGTCATGGGTTTGAAGCTAATTATTCAGCTGAATTTGAAGCGGGCCAAGAGGTCTGGCATAACTGTCCTGAATACTACACAGAAGATGACGGAATGCCGAACAAGGATGCCAAGTTCGATGATTCATGTATTACTTATGAAGGTTATCACATAGGCGGAACAAGGAAAGGTGGTGCACCGAGTTGGGAACAATTCAAGGGCCCATTCCTAAAATTTTTTAAAAAAAATTTACTTAAATAAATTTGAACAAAGAAAACGCAAGTAAACTCTGGAAAATTATTCAGGAAGCTGGTGATTATTTACGGGGTTAGACTAACACACTACCTCACACTACATCACACTACATCACACTAGTTATGCGGACTATTTAAAATTCATAAAAAATTAATCACATAAAGATTCACTAAAAACATCTAACAAACTAGTACTCAAACTAGACCATTTCGAGATAAATCAAATGGTCAATTCTAGAGTATTTTGATAGCATTTGATTATGAAAAAAATAATTCTATATGTGTTTTTTATTTTTATGTATTGCGACATAGCATATGCAACCGCAGCTGAAACATTGGTTTTGGGTCTTATAATCACTATTTTAACTTCGATAACTGTATCGGTTACAGATTCAATTATTCCAATTTATGTTGTATATGGAATTGGCATAATTTGGACATTGTTTTTCTTTTTCGGTGTTTTAACAGAATCAAATAAAAAAAAACGAAAACAAGATTTAGATTATAATCTTATGGATTTCATTGGATTATGGATAGCTCCTATTTTGTATCTTGTGTTTTTATTTTTCAAAAGATAAAGAAAAAAAGAATAGGATTTTATAGGATAAACTAGACCGCAGACTAGACCAGATTGAGATAAAACAAGGTTTTGAGTAGTATGAATAAAGAAAACGCAAGTAAACTGTGGAAAATTATTCAGGAAGCTGGTGATTATCTCGGGGGACAATTACCTGATCACCCAAATCATCCTAAGGGACGAAACCCATATGCTCATGTAGCAATATGTGTTAAAGACAAATTTCAAATGAGCTACAAAGATATTGACGATAGTAAATTTAATGAAGTAGTAAAATATATTGAATTTTTAAAAAAAAATCCTAGCTAATTATTTTTTAGCTATTGTTTTGGAAAATAATCTTCCAACTTCCCTTCTCTGTAAACATCTGCAGTACAACAGTGAAGACCTCCTCCAAAAGCATAAGCGTCTCTTAAATCAACTGGTATCACTTCCATTCCAAGTTTATCTAATTGCTCGGCCTGGTAAACTTCACTTTTTTCTACACAAACCGTTTTTGGATCTAAAACTAATACATTCATAGACAACCAAACTGACGAATAACATAATGGAGGTGGTGAGTTATGGGCAGGTTGTGCTGAATCAATTATTTTCCAATCATTATCTTCAAAAAGTTTTCTTTGTTCTTTAGGAAGTTTTCTTTGAGGATTGTTAATAATTAAACCTGGTTTTATTGGAGTAAAAGTTGCATCAATGTGTATTGGATATGGATCTCCAGGAAAGTTAACGCCATGAACTCTATGATCTTTATAATGTCGACTTAACCAATCAATACCTTTTAAATTTGTAGTGAAACCATGCTGAACTATTAAATCCTTTCCAAATCTTAAAACATCCGCTGCATCAAAAAGAGGCTCTTCTTCAGTTGTTACAAAAAATTTTTTTTCTGTCCATTCTAAACGTTTTTGAATTCCAATTTTATCAGACAAATAATCTTTTCTATAATCAAGATCTGTTAATCTAGGTTTGGGTGCTGACTCATGTTTCATATTTGGATCTTGTTCATAATATTTTTTAATAAGTGGTCTATAATTTAAATATTCAAACCATCTACATCTGTAACTCATTGTGGCTTCTAACATTTCATTACCTACGGTTAAAATCACATCACGTGCTGGCATACAACCAAACATACTTTCAGCTTTCCAGTCTGGTGTTGAAATTTCTTGATTAAATTTTAATGGAACTGGTCTATCAACTCTAATCCCTCTTTTTTCAAGAAGATTAACAAAATCATCTAGTAATTGATTTGCTTTATCTACTGTATCTTTTGTACGAGGACCATATTGACCTTTCATGTCAGAGTCTTCTGGTACTTTTGCATCTAGAGCAGGTTCAGGTGGAGGTATACAACAACCATCTGCTCTTCCAACAATTACATGTTTTAATGGATCCCACTCATTCCAAGAATTAACAATAGTCTTTTTCTCATTCATAATTTTAATTAGTTGAGGGCTATATATCTTCTGTTAGTTTTAATTGTTAAGCTATAATAAATAATCGAAATAAAAATTAAAAAACCACCGATAATTGTACTATTTGTTGGAACTTCATTAATTCCTAATATTGGTAACCAAACCCAAAAAATTCCACCTATAATTTCTGTTAAAGAAAGCAAAGTTAATTCTGCAGCTGGTAAAGCCTTAGATCCCACTGAATATAAAATTAAACCTAAACAAACTAAAGTTCCATGAATAGCGAATAATCCTTGGTTATGACTCGAAGATACAAAATTACCATCATTAATTATAATAACTAATAATGACACTGTTGCACAAAATAAACCTGCAACAGAAACTGTTGTAAATTTTGGTGTTTCTTTTCTCCATCTCAATGAAACTGAGAATACTGAAAAACCAGTTGCAGAAATTAAACCAAATATTAGACCAAATATAGATTCTTGGCCAGTTTTACCTGAAGCTATAATGGCAATACCAATTGCTGCAATTATAATTGAAATCCAAACATTGATTGAAATTTTTTCTTTTAAAAATAAAAAACCTAATAAAGCTGTAATAAATGGCATAGCCGCTAAACAGAGTAATGTTATTGCCGCACTAGTATTTGTAATTGACCAAATAAAAGTAATCATTGCAACACCAAGTCCAACACCACCAATAATACCTGAAAAGCCTATTTTTAAATAGTTTTTGTAAAATTTTTTTCCTTCTTCCAAATATAAATAAATATTTATTATGCAAAAAATTGTTATTCCTCTAGTTAGTAAATATTGCCAAGGTACCAGATTGGGTTGATGCATATAACGAACTACTAAGGGACCAAATGACCATAACACTCCGGCAAACAATACTACGGGGATAGCAATTTTATGATTTTTTAATTCTAACATTTGAAATATTTAATGCTTATTCATAACTACTACAATAAAAATTATGTCTAATAAAATATATTTTTGTTAGATGTAATCGAGGAATGACATTCAATTAGTTGTTTTTTTTTAAATACTGATTGGCCAGCTTTAAAAACTCCCCATACATTTGATTTAACAAATGATTTTATTCTAAAAGACTCTTGGCCTTGCAAAATTTCAATTTGCAAATTTCCATTATTAGTTGAAGTAAGTTTACCTTTTAAAAATCTAGTGAAATTTTTTTTCTTAACAAATTTATTTTTTAATCTAGCTTTAAATGGTTTTTCTTCATTTATATCAAGTATGTTTGAAAGAAAAGGATATACAAAAAATCTAAAACATGCTGCTGAAGAAATTGGATTGCCCGGAAGGCCAAAAAAAACTTTTTCTTTATTTTTAAATTTTGCAAATAAAATTGGTTTTCCTGGTCTAATAGCAACATCTTTAAAAAAATTAGTTAATTTAAATTTTTTTATTACTTGCGGAACAAAATCAAATTTTCCAGCCGATACCGCTCCAGATGTAATTATTATATCTATTTTAGATTTAATATTTTTATTTATTAATTTTTTAAAAATGTTTTCATCATGATCTCTTAAAATGCCCCCATCTATAAAATTAAATAAAAAGTTATTTTTTAATGATTTAATATAATGACTATTTGAATTTCTTACTTGCCAATTAGCAATTTTTTGCTTATCTGAAATTTCATTTCCTGTTGAAAAAAACAAAATGTTTGGTTTTGCTTTAACAACAATTTTTTTTATACCAAGACTTTTAAGGGCTAAAATATGAGAAGATTGTATTAAAGTTCCTTTTTTAACAACTAATTCATTTTTTTTATAATCAGAACCTAAATATCTAATGTACTCATTTTTTCTAATCCTTTTATTTACTAAAATATATTTCTTATTTTTAAAGTTTGGATAGAATTTAATTTGTTCTATTGGAATTACTGTATCAAAAGGTTTATTTATTATTGCTCCAGTCATTACTTCAACAGTTTGAAACTTTTTTACATTTTTTATTTTTGGATTATCTCCTGCAGCTATTGTTTTTAAAATTTTAAATTTTTTTAAGTTTTTCTTGTTTAAATAAACTGTATCTTTTGAATTAACTGCATATCCATCAAATGCTGTGTTGTTTCCTGCAGGATAATTTACTGTTGAATAAATATCTTTAGCGCAAACTCTATTTAATGATTTTAGAGAATCGATTGTCTCTCTTTTAATTTTAATATTAGATTTTAATAAAATTTTTTTTGCTACTTTATAACTAATCATTTTTATATTCTTTAAATAATTTATAAGCTTCTTCTAGATCAGATTTTGTATTTATATTAAAAAAACTATCAAATTTATCATTTTTAACATTGATTATTTTAACGCCAATTTTATCTGCCCATTCTTCTACTTTTCTATAGTTGTTAACTACTAAATCTTTTTCTAATGTATCTATTAATTTAATAGACCATAGCCCAAATATATTATGTCTTTTTCCATTTGATTTGACAAAATATAATGAACTTTCATTTAGATTTATTTTGCTTTTATATTCATCAACAATTGATGTATCAAAAAAAGGAGTATCACATGGAAAAGTTGCGATCCATTGATATTTTTTATTATTTTTTTTGATCCATTTCATTGCAGTCAACACACCAACTAGCGGTCCAAGATTTCCTTGGATACAATCTGGAACTATGTTGATTGAGTTTAGTTTTTTAATGTTTAAATTTTGATTTGAAATAATTATTGTTTTTTTGAATTTTTGAGTAACTTTTTTTAGCACATGCTCTAACAAAGTTATGCTACCAAGTTTTGCCAGGTTTTTGTCTTCTCCAAACCTCTTGGATTTGCCTCCAGCTAGCACAACAGCTAAAATATTGTTATCATCCATAAAACAAAATATAAAACATTAATCTTTTAATTAAAGAATTATAATGGATTTAAAAATTTTAGAAATTGCAGCAAATACTGAAAATCATAAAATGGTTAAAAATCATACCCATTCATCAAAAAATAAAAACCCCCTATGTGGTGATGAAATGGAGATTAAACTGTTAGTAAAAAATGATCTAATTGAGGACATAGGATATCAATGCAAATCATGTGTATATTGCCAAGCATCAGTAAGTTTACTTTCAAAAAAAATTAAAAATAAAAAAATAGATCAGATTAAAAGTTTTTTTGGTTCTGTTGAAAGTTTATTCGGAAATGTAGAAATTAAAATTAATAAAGAATGGGAAGATTTTAAAAAAATCCTTAATAAAAAAAATATATCTAGAAAGGAATGTTTGCTTTTACCATTTAAAACGATATCGAAAGCTTTAAAGTTTAAATAATGATAAAAGTATCCATTAAAATAAAATATTTTTATGAATTCTAAGTATAAGGTTTTAAAATACAGACCAAATGATACGAAAGAGATTGATGACTTAATCTCTATTGAAGAACCTCTTGAAATTACAATTAAATTTAAAAATAAAGAAATTTGGACTGAAAATACTATTTCTATTACAATGAGAACACCTGGTAATGATGTAGATTTAGTCAGAGGATTTCTTTTTAATGAACGCATTATAGAAAAAATTGAATATATAGACAAAATTGAAAGCGTTGGAGAAAATGTTGGTCAATATAATTTAAAAAACAAAATTATTGCTACAATTAATAATTCAGAAAATGTTGATATAGACAAAATTAAAAGAAACTTTTTAACAAATTCTTCTTGTGGAGTTTGTGGTAAAACTTCCTTAGACTCTTTAGAGGTTATTAAAAAAGATAAAATTATGAAATCCTTTCCTAAAATATCTCATGAAATAATAATGAAGTCCCCTACTACACTTCGCGAAAACCAGTCGGAATTTTCCAAAACAGGTGGAATTCATGCTAGTGGATTATTTTCAGATAAAGGGAATGTAGTTGCAATAAAGGAAGATGTTGGAAGACACAACGCATTAGATAAATTGATTGGATATGTTCTTCAAAAAAAATTACTAAATCCTTCTACTCAGTTCTTAACATGCTCAGGTAGATTAAATTTTGAATTGGTGCAAAAAGCATTAATGTCAAATATAGGAATTTTAGTTGGTGTGGGTGCGCCAACAAGTCTCGCTATAGATTTAGCTAATAAATTTGATATGACGTTAGTAGGTTTTGTTAAGCAAGACAGTTTTAATATTTATAGTAATAAAGTAAGAATTATAATAAAAAGCTAAAAATTTAAAAAGGGTAAATTGTGTCAAAAAATATTAGTAACTTATCTGGAAGAATTGGATTAAAAAATAACTTGTTTCAAAAAATTTCTGACAGATCACTAAACTCCGCTAATGACGAAGGTATTAAAGAGATTGCCAGTGAATACAATATGGGTGTTTCAACAATCCATGGAGCAGAAAGTTTCTATGAATTTCTAAGACCATCACATAGAGAAAAAAAAGCTTTTGTTTGTAATGGTAGTGCTTGCATGTGCGCTGGCACTCAAGGATCATTAAAAAAAAAATTAAAAGAAAAGCTAGGTGATGATAAAGTTGGTGAAATGTTTTGCTTGGGACATTGTTATGAAAATCATGCTTTTCACTATAATGGAGAAAATTATGCTGGAAACGATATTAATAGTATTGACCAAATAATTAAAGGCGAAGAAATTAAACAAGAAAAGTTTTTTTCAAAAAGTTTTGCTTCAACAAGCTTCTTAATGGATGACAATCTATTAAATTTAGACCAATTCAAAAGTTTATTACAAAAATCCATTAATCTAGACAAAAAAGAAATAATTAAATCACTTTTAGATTCTAATCTTTCTGGTAGAGGTGGAGCTGGATTTCCTACTGGATTAAAGTGGGATTTTTGTAGTAAAGAAAAATCAAAAAAAAAATATGTAATTTGCAATGCTGATGAGGGAGACTCTGGAGCTTTTTCTGATAGATATTTGTTAGAAGACCAGCCTTTAAAAGTTTTATTTGGGATGATTATTTGTGGTTTTGTAATTGGAAGTAATGAGGGTGTTTTATATATTAGAGGAGAGTATCCAAAATCAATTGAAGCTATAAATGGTTCTATAAACGCATTAAAATCTTCAAAACTTTTGGGTGAAAATATTTTAGGAACAAATTTCTCATTTGATTTAAATATTTGTATTGGTCAAGGTGCATACATTTGTGGAGAAGAAACAGCTTTAATCGCTTCAATCGAAGGAAGAAGAGCAGAGGTAGATGTGAGACCTCCGTTTCCTGTAACTGAAGGTTTATATAAAAAACCAACAGTAGTAAATAATGTTGAAACTCTTGCAGCAGCTACAGGCATACTTATAAATGGATCTGAAAAATTTTCTTCTATAGGTAATAAAAAATCTGCAGGAACTAAATTAGTATGTTGTGACAGTTTTTTTAATAATCCAGGTGTTTATGAAGTTGACATGTGTACACCTATGAAAAAAATTATAAATAAAATTGGTGGAGGATTTAAAGAACCTATAAAGGCATTACAAATTGGTGGTCCACTAGGTGGTGTTGTTCCTATTAAAGAAGTGGAAAAGTTAAATTTGGATTTCCAAGAATTTACTGCTGCTGGATTTATGTTAGGTCACGCGAGTATAGTAAGTATTCCAAAAGATTTTAGTATGGTTGAGTATATTCATCATTTGTTTGAATTTTCAGCAGAAGAATCATGTGGAAAATGTTTTCCAGGAAGACTCGGCTCGTATAGAGGAAAAGAAATGTTTGACCAAGCAATAAATAAATCCAAAAAAATTCCTCTAAAACTGCTTAATGAATTACTTATTACAATGAAAAAAGGGTCTTTATGCGCTCTATGTGGCGCAATACCTGTTCCAATAATGAATATTTTAAAGTATTTTAGTGATGAAATGAAAGGTGATATAGTTCAGGAAAACTAATGAGCTCTGAAAAAAGAAAAATTGCATATATAGATGGGAAGCCGTATGAAATTGGCTCTAATCATACATCAATATTAAAATTTGTAAGAAGTTACGTTGGAGAAAAAAAAATTCCAACTTTATGTGACGACCCTAATCTAGACCCTTATGGTGCGTGTAGAGTTTGTTCTGTTGAAGTTTCCTTAAAAAAAGATGGTCCAACAAGAGTAGTTGCTTCGTGTCATACTCCTGTAACTGAAAATCAACATATTTTTACTAATAATGAAGATTTACACTCACTTAGAAAAAATATTGTAGAGTTAGTTTTAACTGACCACCCAATGAATTGTAGTACATGTGAGGTTGACAAAAATTGTGAGCTTCAAGATGTTGCTAATGATTTAGGGATATCTGAACATCGATATAATAATCCAAAACAACACAAAGGAATTCCTAAAGATACGTCTCATGCTTACATGAGAATGAACTTAGATAATTGTATAAATTGTGGACGTTGTGTTAGAGCTTGTGATGAAATCCAAGGTTCATTTGTATTGACTATGAGCGGTAGAGGATTTGAATCAAAAATTACAACTGATAACGACATGTTGTTTGGAGATTCTTCATGTGTATCTTGCGGTGCATGTGCTCACACTTGTCCAACAGATGCCATTTCAGATGTGTTTGCATCAAAATCAGCTAACTACGATAAAAAAGTTAGAACAACATGTTCGTATTGTGGTGTTGGTTGCAATTTAGAAGCTTCAGTAAAAAATGGTAAAGTAGTTTCGATTGATACTCCTAAAGAGACCGAGGTTAATGCGGGACATACATGTTTAAAAGGTAGATACGCATTTGGTTTTTATGATCATAAAGACAGATTAAGATCTCCATTAATTAAAAGAAATGGAAAATTTGAAAAAGCATCATGGGATGAAGCGTATGGTTATATAAAAAATAAGATAGAAAAAATTACAAAAGAAAATGGACCTGATGCAGTTGCAGGTATTTCTTCTGCGAGATGTACTAATGAAGAAAACTATGTTTTTCAAAAAATGATTAGAGCAACAATTGGAACAAATAATATTGATTGTTGTGCGAGAATTTGTCATTCACCAACAGCTTGGGGTATGCAACAAACATTTGGAACAGGGGCAGCAACTAATTCAACAGAAGATATATATCATGCAGATCTTTTCTTGGTTATTGGAGCAAATCCAACCAACGCCCACCCTGTAACAGGAGCAAAAATTAAACAACAAGTAATGAAAGGTAAAAAGCTGATTGTATTGGATCCAATTACAACTGAAGTAGCAAAGTTAGCAGATTATCATATTAGATTAAGACCTGGAACAAATGTAGCTGTTCTAAATATGATGCTATATTTCATTGTGAAATCTAAATTGTATAAAGAAGATTTTATTTTAAGCAGAACAGAAGGTTTCGAAGATTTCATTAAAAAAATTGAAAAACTAGATGTTGATCAATTAGCTAAAGTTGCAGGAGTTGACAAACAGCAAGTAAAAGAAGCTGCTATTGCTTATGCAACTGCAAAAAATTCAATGGAGTTTCATGGTCTAGGAGTTACTGAACAGGAACAAGGATCAAAAACAGTAATGTTAATTGCTGACCTTGCAATGATAACAGGAAATATTGGAAGACGAGGTGTTGGAGTTAATCCTTTAAGAGGTCAAAACAATGTTCAAGGCGCAGCAGATATGGGTTGTCAACCGCATCAAGGTGCTGGATATTTTCCAGTTGCTGATAAAAAAATTCAAGACTTTTATACTGAAAAATACGGCGTCGTTCATCCAACTAAAGCTGGATTAAAAATTCCACAAATTTTTGATGCAGCAATAAATAGAGAAGTAAAAGCATTGTGGATTATTGGTGAAGATGTCGTCCAAACAGACCCTAATAGTGCTCATGTTGCTAAAGCGATGAATGCGTTAGACTTATTAGTAGTTCAAGAAATATTTATGAGTGAAACTGCAAAACATGCCGATGTTGTTCTACCTGGAACAACTTTCTTGGAAAAAGATGGAACTTTCACAAATACAGAAAGAAGAGTTCAAAGAGTTAATAAAGCTGCCGAACCTCTTCCAGGAACAAAACCAGATGGTCTTATAGTTACAGAAATGATGCAAAAACTTGGCTATAATCAAAAATCATATGATGCTGACGAAGTGTTGGCTGAAATTGCAGATGTGGTTCCTTTTTTCAAAGGTATAACTCGAGAAAGACTTGGAAAATTAGGATTACAATGGCCAGTAAAAGAAGATGGAACAGATACAAAAATTTTACATGAGAAAGAATTTAAATTAGGAAAAGGTAGAATTAAGTATTTTGACTGGAAAGAAAGTAGTGAAATTGAAAAAAACAAAAAAGATTTTCCACTAATCTTAACTACAAGTAGAGTTTTGCAACACTACAATGCAGCAACTATGACAAGAAGAACTAACAATCTTGCAATTGTAGATGAAGACATTCTGGAAATTCATCCAAAAGATGCAAAATATAGAGAACTCAACACAGGTGATGTTGCAAGACTTTATTCTGGAAGAGGAGAAGTTTCTTTAAAGGTTGAAGTAACAGATAGAGTAAAAGAAGGCATTGTGTTTACTACATTCCACTTTCCGGAACACATGGTTAATATGGTTACTGGACATGGCAAAGATGAAGAAACTATGTGTGCTGAATATAAAGTTTCTTCAGTAGAAGTGCAAAAAATTTCAAACAAATTTAAAACAGAAGTTGTAGCAGAAAAAGATCAAGCCCAAGTCGTTTAAACTAATTAGTCAACTTTCATATCATTCATTAAGTGAACAATAATTACGCCAATGACTATGAAAGAGAGTCCTATAATAGTTGGTATATTAGGAATTTGTTTATATTTTATAACTGCAATAATTGTTATAGCAACAATGCCTAAGCCTGCCCAAGTTGCATAAACTATTCCTACTGGAATAAACTTCATTACATGTGACATAAGAAAAAGACAAATACACAAAGCAGTCACAACTATTAATGAAGGATAAAGCCGAGTAAAACCATAAGTGTCCTTTAAAAAACTTGTGGCTAATACCTCAAAAACAATTGCCAAAAATAAAAAAGTATATGCGTATGTAAGATTCATATATACTCTTATATATAGTGACAAATTTAATTTCTAGATATAAATTATTGCCATGGAAGTAAAACTTTTATCTGGAGCACTTGGGGCTGAAATTAAAGGCATAGACCTTAAAGACACATCTGATAAAAACTTTAATAAAATTAACGATTTATTGCTTGAACATAAAGTAATTTTTTTTAGAGATCAAAAAATTACAGAGGAACAACATGTAGCTTTGGCTGAAAAATTTGGCCCTCTAGAAACTCACGCTTATGTAAAAGGATTAGATAAATTTCCAGAAATTGTAAGAATTATTAAAGCTGAAGATGAAAAAAATCAGTGGGGTGAAAACTGGCATAGCGATGTTAGCTACAATGTTAAACCAACAAAAGCAGTAATAATAAAATCAATAAAGATTCCACCAGTTGGAGGTGACACATGTTTTTCAAATATGGAGCTTGCTTGGGAAACTTTAGATGAAAAAATTAAAAAAAAGATAAAAGATAAAAAAGCTGTTCATAGTTCATTGGGAGCAGAATTTTTCATAGATAGTTATAAAAAAATGGAAGGCAATGGGAAAAAAAACTATGATGAATATTCTAATGAACATCCAATTGTTCGAACTCACCCAGAAACTGGAAAAAAAATATTATTTGTAAATTGGACTTATACACAAAGAATTGTTGGTTTAGATAAAGAAGAAAGTGATGAAATTCTAAAAAAAATTTTTGAGCATCAAGCTAGGCTTGAATTAACTTGTAGATTTACTTGGACAGAAAATACAGTATGTATATGGGATAATAGAAGTGTAATTCATTTTGCTATAGCTGATTTTTATCCTAAAAGAGGATTAGGCCATGAAAGAATAATGGATAGAATTGCAATTGAAGGTGATCAGCCACATTAATCTTAATGAATATAATTGATAAAATTATTTCTAATTTTATAAATAACAAATCTTTATATATTGGTGAAAAGGTAACAATTTCGGAACATATGATTCAATCTGCAATGATGGCAGAAAAATCAAAGAGCAAAAAAAATCTCATTTGTGCTTGTTTGTTACACGATTATGGTCATTTTATTATAGAAGATCCAGATGAGTTAGTTAAAAAAAGTAAGGACGGTAAGCATGAAGACATTGGCTATGAATATTTAAAAAGATTTTTTAAAAAAGAAGTAGTTGAACCAATAAAAAACCATGTTTTGGCAAAAAGATACCTTGCAAGAAATAAAAAATATTACAATCGTTTATCTGAAGCATCAATTACAAGCCTAAAACTTCAAGGGGGACTGCTTAATAATAAAGAGGCTAAATTATTCGAAAAAGAAGAGTTCTTTAAAGAGTCTATTAAGCTTAGAAAGTTTGATGAATTAGCAAAAAAAGTAGGTGTCAAAATTAAAAATATCACAGATTATAAAAATCTATTAAAAGCATTCCTTATATGAGTTATGATTATTTAATAGTTGGCGCGGGATCAGCGGGATGTGTTCTTGCAAATAGATTATCTGAAAATAGTAATCATAAAGTTGCAATTTTTGAAGCAGGAGGATCAAGTGATATTTGGAAAGTTAAAATGCCACTTGCTCTTCTCTACACTATGCATGATCCAAAATATAATTGGAAATATTATTCAGAACCAGAACCACATTTAAACAACAGAAGATTGTTTTGTCCTAGGGGAAAAATGATCGGAGGTTGTTCTGCTCATAATGGAATGGTTTTTGTAAGAGGTAATAAAAATGATTACGAACGTTGGGAAAATTTTGGACTAAAATCCTGGTCTTACAATAAAATTCTTCCTTATTTTAAAAAAATTGAAACATGGTCAGAAGGAAATAATCAATACAGAGGTTCTTTAGGTTTGCTTCCAGTTGACCAATCAAAAAATGATAATCCTTTATTTGGTGCTTTTTTGGGAGCCGCTTCTGAAGCTGGTCATAAAATTAATCCTGATATGAATGGAGAATATCAAGAAGGATTTGGAATGTTTGATACTACTATTCATAAAGGAGAAAGGGCAAGTGTAGCTAAATATTACCTAAACCCAGTAAAAAGTAGAAAAAATTTAAATATTTTTTCAAATTCATTTGTAGAAAAAATTATTTTTGAAGGAAAAAAAGCTATAGGTATAGAAGTAAAAATTAAAAATAAAGTTGAAAAAATTTATGCAAATAAAGAAATAATATTAAGTGGTGGTGCAATTAATTCACCACAATTGCTAATGCTTTCTGGAATTGGTGACGCAAACCATTTAAAAGAAAAAGGAATTAATGTTGTTAATGATTTAAATGGTGTTGGAAAAAATCTTCAGGATCATTTAGAGACATACATTATGCAAGAATGCAAAACTTCTGATACTCTTTATACTTATACTAAATTAATTCCAAAAGTTTTAGCTGGAATACAATGGTTTTTATCTAAATCTGGTCCTTGCTCACAATCATATTTAGAAGCTGGAGGTTTTGCAAAATCCTCTCCTGCACGTGAAATAGCAAATATTCAATTTCATTTTTTTCCATCGTTTGTTATTGACCATGGGTTAGTTAATCCAAGCTCACATGGCTATCAATTACACGCTAGCCCTAATCATCCAAAAAGTAGAGGATTAATAACTCTTAATTCATCAAACCCATATGATTATCCTAAAATTTTATTTAATTATCTGGAAGATGAGGATGATTTGAAACAAACTAGAGAATGTATTCATGTTGCAAGAAAGATTTTAGCACAACCTTCCTTGGCAAAGCATTCGGGAAAAGAAGTTGGTCCTGGAACAGAAGCACAATCAGATGATGAATTAAATGAATATATCAGATCTAAAGCTGAAACAGCTTATCACCCATGTGGTACTTGTAAAATGGGTGTAGACGATATGGCAGTTGTTGATGAAAACTTAAAAGTAAAAGGAATTCAAAACTTAAGAGTTATTGATGCATCTGTTATGCCAGAAATACCTAGTGCTAATTTAAACGCTCCAACACTAATGATCGCTGAAAAAGGCGCAGACGCAATTTTAAGTTAAAAATATTCAAAGTTTTGTGTTGTTTCATTTACTCTAAAAAGTTTTGCTTTATTTCTTAAATGAAATTTTTTTGCCATTTCTGTTAAAGGAGAAAGAGTAACTAGTCTATTAAGATGATTAGATTTTTTTATCTTTTTATAAACTTCTTTAACAATTAATTTACCACCCCCCTTTTTTTTTGACCAAACAGTATATGCGATTGCAATTTTACCAACTTTTTGATCTCTAGTTGCGCTTTGTAAAAAAGCGTCTTTGCTAAGTAAATCTAATTCTTTTACGTCTTTTGGAATTTCATTTGTAAAAGCAAAACACATAACAGCATGTATTTCTCCTTTGTATTTTACTCCATATATTTTTCTTCCAAAACTAGTTCTAAATTCATTATCTAGTTCTGGCCTTATTGGATCTTCGTCTGTATTACAACTCTTAAGATTTACAATTTCAGCACCTTTAATCCATTCAAAAAAATTATCTACATTTCTATTAATATCTTTTTTACTTTTTCTGATTCTGGCTTTAAGTCTTAATTTTGTATTAATATATTTTTTACTTTTTCTAATTCTGGCTTTAAGTCTTAATTTTTTTTTAATCATTTAAAGTGAAGTTTTTTTGCAATTTATCACATAAAATAAAAAAAAATATTTACATTTTTGTGACACTGATATGCATAAATTGCGATACTAATTATTTTTTGTTTAGATTTGTACTGATTAAACAAATAATTTCAAACATTATAGATGCAGCAACCATTGAAGTAATTTGATTTGGACTATCTTTAGTTGGCATTAAGCAAGCAACATCACCACCAATTACATTTTTACCCTTTAAACATTGAATAAGTTTTCTTGCTTCATCTATATTAAATCCTCTAAATGCAGGTTCTAAGTTTGCAGTACCAGGTGCAACCGTTGCATCTAAGCAGTCTAAATCAAAAGTTACATAAATTGGATTGTCCCCCAGTCTATCTAAAATCATTTT
>CACIML010000006.1 GCA_902587735.1 uncultured Pelagibacteraceae bacterium | reverse complement strand
GAAAATGAAATCTTAGGGCTACTTGGTCCTAATGGTTCAGGAAAAACAACAACCATAGGAATGATGCTTGGTTTGCTAAAACCTTCAAATGGAGAAATATTGATAGATGGGAAAAAAATTGAAGAAAATAGAATAGAAACTCTTCAAAAAATAAATTTTATCTCACCTTATATTGAACTTCCAAAAAAGCTTACAGTAAGACAAAACTTAATTGTATACTGCAGATTATATAATGTTTTGGATATAAAAAGTAGAATTGAATACCTCGTTGAAAAACTAAGGTTAGAAGATTTATTAAATAGAGTAACAGGAGAACTTTCTTCAGGACAAAAAAATAGAGCTAGTTTGGCTAAGGCTTTGATAAATAATCCTACTGTTTTATTTTTAGATGAACCCACAGCTTCACTTGATCCAGAAATTGGAGACTTTGTTAGAAGCTTTTTGGAAAGTTACAAAAAAGAAAAAAAAATATCAATTTTATTGGCATCACATAATATGTCCGAAGTAACAAGATTATGTAAAACAGTACTAATGATGAAAGATGGTATTATTATTGACAAAGGCCATCCGGAAGAATTGATTAAAAAGCATGGTAGAAAAAACTTAGAGGAAGTTTTTTTAAAACTTTCAAGGAGCAGTAATGAACTTTATTAGAATTTATGGTCTTTTTTTAAGGCATTTTTATTTAATTACCAGATCATTTCCAAGAATTTTAGATTTAATTTACTGGCCATCAATTCAGATAACTTTGTGGGGATTTATATCAAATTTTTTTGCATCTCATAGCACATATTACAATAATGCAGTTGGTGTAATTCTAACATGTGCCATTCTTTATGATTTTCTTTTTAGAACAAGCATTGGTTTTAATATGTTATTTTTAGAGGAAATTTGGAGTAGAAACTTTACAAATTTATTCATTGCACCAATTAAAATAGGTGAAATAATTATCTCTTTAGTTCTTACAGCTTTAATCAGAGCTTTAATTGGACTCATTCCAGCAATTTTACTCACCTCACCTCTTTTTGGAATATCTTTACTAGATCTTGGTGTGCATTTGTTTTTGCTTTTTTTAAGTTTATACATATTTGGAATTACACTTGGAATATTTGTTTCAGCAGGATTATTAAGATTTGGTCCTTCGTTTGAGAATATTGCTTGGTCAACTATGTTTCTACTGGCTCCTTTTGGTTGTATTTACTATCCAGTAGAAATTTTACCCGAATTTTTCCAAAAAATAGCTTACTCACTTCCGCTTGTATATATTTTTGAAGAAGCTAGAAGTATCCTGATTGATCAGACTGTAAATTATGAAAATATAATAAATGCATTTTATTTTAATGCTATTTACTTGTTGTTAGCAATATCGTTGTTTTACTACTCCTTCGGGCAAGCACGTAAAAAAGGAACTTTAATAAATATAGGCGAATAGCTGGTAAAGTAACTTCACCTCTAGACTTTCAGTCTAAAGTCAGGAAATTAAATTAATTATTTAAAAAGTTTTGAACTTCAGAGAAATGAACTGCAAAATTTAGTCCTTCGATGTCTGTATCTACCATTTTTTGAGTATTTACTCCGACAACATGATTTTTATAAAACAGTGGTCCACCAGAGTTTCCTTTATTTATTGCTGCATCTGTTTGTATAAACAACACCTCTCCGCTGCCTGAAGCATCATAAGTGCTTCTCCAATTTCTGATTGCGCTAATTGAGCCTTTAGTTAAAGAAAATTTTCTACCTTTTGGATGACCTAAGGCTTCAACCCACTCTCCTTGTTTCAATTGGCCAGAATAAAATGAAACAGGTTTTCCTTTCAAATTTGTTTTTAATAAAGCTAAGTCTCTTTTTAAATCTTTTTTAATAACAACAGCTGAAGATCTTTTTTTGTTTTGATCAATTATAGATATTGATAATGCATCCTCAATTACATGATAGTTTGTTAATATTTCATCATCACTTACATAAAAACCAGTTCCAAGACCGCTACCAGTTTTAACAACAACTACACTCTCAAATCTTTCATCTTTTATTTCATAAGATGATGAATTTGTAAGTGAAGCAACTTTACTTTTTTTTTTATTGAATTTTTTTTTCCAAATAGATTTTTTTTCATCTACTGCAAAATCTAGAACTGAATAAACATCTTTTAAACCACTAAATTCTCTTTCTTCGGTATTTTCTAATTTAATTAAAAAATTATCAATAGTGATGCTTGCCATTTTTTTATTTTCCCAACTTCTAACATTGTCCATAGTGTCATATTTTTTTACCAACTCTGCATATCTTTTATCTTGAGGCTGAATATTGTAAGCTATGTTAAAGTTGTTTTCTTCACCAAATGACAAGTTTTTATTATAAAAAATTTTATTTTTATATTGAATTACATTGTAATGCGCTTTCTTCTCTGACTTCACATTTACAACATCATAATTATATGGACTTAAAACATCTTGATCTAAATACATCGGAGTGCTTGCATATTCGTTAATTAAGTCAGTAAGCTTATTTTGAGCATCGCGATATTTATTATGGTATGAAATTGAAGCACCAGTATTTGCAAAAGCTCCAAGAAGATCCAGCCAATCGTATCCTGTAGCCTGTTGATTTTGAAGTTTATATTCATACATTTCTGATTCTCTTTTTGCCATCATAGCTTTTTGTTCAGTATCTCTAATTTCCATTTCAAGCCTTCGGTAATCTGGATTTGGTATTTGTCGTATCCCAGTTACAACTCTAGATGTCATTTGATTCTGCGAAACATTGTTTGAAAATATTTCATAATCTTTTGGAATAACTAAAATCAGATTAGAGTTTGCTCTTACCAACTTTTTAAAATCTTCCTTTTCTAAATTATCAATCCTTTGAAAATCTAGAGGGTTGTCTTCTGATTTTAATTCGGGAAGTAAATTATTTTTTACAATGTTTTTATTAAAGAAAACTATTTTTAAATTTTCATTTAACTCAGTTGTTTCATTTCCTTTTGTAATTTCGTTAAAAAATATCTCATCATCTTTTTTTGCTTGTATTTCAGCTAATAATTGTTTTCTTTTTTCTTCCTCGATTCTTTTCTTTTCTGCTTTTTTAACTAATAGCTCTTGTCTCTTTTGTTCTTGAATTTTTTTCTTTTCTGCTTTTTTAACTAATAGCTCTTGTCTCTTTTGTTCTTGAATTTTTTTCTTTTCTGCTTTTTTAACTAATAGCTCTTGTCTCTTTTGTTCTTGGATTCTTTTTCTTTCTTCTCTTTTAGCTAATATTTCTTGTTTCTTTTGTTCTTGGATTCTTTTTCTTTCTTCTCTTTTAGCTAATAGCTCTTGTTTCTTTTGTTCTTGGATTCTTTTTCTCTCTTCTCCCTTTTTATATAACTTAATCTTTTCTATTGATTCTTTTTTGATTTTTTTTACATCAGCTAATGTAAGCTTTTGTTCTTTCTGTTCATTTGATTTAGATTGTTCAATTTCATCAAAATTTACTCTATAATCTTCAAGTTTAACTTTTCTTAAACCCTTTTCAAAATCGATAATATGAAAAAATTCTTTTTTACTTATTTTGATATCTTTCTGAGACTGGCATTTTGCTGAATCAATTAATGGATACAAATATCCTTCATTATCTAAACAAAAATTATCCTCAGCATGCGAGACAGCAGAATAAATAAACAGGAACAATAAAACACTTATTAACTTTTTCATTGCTATAATCGATAAAATTTATTTAAATATATCATTATAATATGATTAAAAATACACTAAAGTTTTATAAGTTCTTGGTTATAGTTATTTTATTTTCTTTAAATCCACTATTTGCTGAAGATACAACTGTAGATAAAACAAAGGTTTATCTTTTAGATCAAAAATTGCTTTTAACTCCTCCTAAAAAAATTGAAAAAATGATGAATGAATCTTTAGAGAAAATTGAGTCAGAGTGCTGTGAAGTTAACTTTGAAAAAAAAGATAGAATTGAAGAAATAAAAGAAAATTTTAACGATTGTTTAAATAAAAAATGTCACAAAAAATTAATTTTGTTTTACGTTAAAAAACCACAAAAATTAAATGTTATTCATCAAGTAAAAGAAATTGAAGATTTATTGCTTCAAAATGAAAAGCAAAAATTTATAAATATGCTTGCAAGCATGGAAGAAAGTTCAAATAAAAAAATTAATCTTAAAGAAAAAGATATTGAGAAGGTAAAAGAAAGTTTACAAGAGTTAAATAAAGAAAACTTAAAATTAAAAGAGCAAGTTGAAAAAATGCTTAAAAATTATGAAACTAGGATTTCAAAATTGGAGAAAGAAAATAATAATTTAAAAAATGAAAATGAAAAAATTTTTAATATGTTACCAAAACATAAACAAAAAAAAGTTCAAGAAGAGCTTTCAGAATAGGTTATAATAATATTTGGTGCGCCCGGAAGGACTTGAACCCTCAACCTCCTGATCCGAAGTCAGGCGCTCTATCCAATTGAGCTACAAGCGCATATAATATTATTAATATAATTTATGAAAAAAAGCATTAATTTAATAGTTCAACCAGAAGATAATAATCTAAGAGTCGATGTATTTATTAATAAAAAAGAAAGTTCATTAAGTAGAACTAGAATTAAGAATTTAATTTTAAATAAAAAGTTACAATTAAATGATAAAGTAATTAAAAGTCCTTCTCATAAAGTATTAAACAAAGATAAAATAAATTTAGAAATTCCAGAACCAAAAAAAACTTCAATTAAACCTTTTAATTTCAAATTAAATATTATTCATGAAGATAATGATTTGCTGATCATTAACAAGCCAGCAGGTATAATTATGCATCCTGGAGCTGGAAATTATGATAACACAATTGTTAACGCCCTGATGCATTATTGCAAAGGCAACTTATCTAATATTGGAGACGAACTGAGACCAGGTATCGTTCACAGAATAGACAAAGATACTTCTGGTTTAGTTGTTGTGGCAAAAAACAATGCAACACATGAAAATTTATCAAAACAATTTAATGAACATACTATACATAGAATTTATCAATTAATGGTTTGGGGGAAACTTCGACCTCAATCAGGAAAAATCAAAACTTTAATAACTAGAAGCTCAAGAAATAGACAATTGATGGAAGTTGGAATTACAAAAGGAAAAAAAGCAATCACCAACTATAAAACTCTAGAAGTTTTTGAAAATGATAAAACGCCAACTTTAAGTTTAGTTGAGTGTAATCTTGAAACTGGACGTACGCATCAAATTAGAGTTCATATGAGTTATAAAGGAAATAATATCTTAGGAGACAGCAAATATAAAAAAAAAATTAAAAAATTAAAAAATATTGATCCTGATTTAGAAAAATCTTTATTAAAATTAAATAGACAATTTCTTCATGCTAAAACACTAGGATTTACCCACCCTAAATCAGGTAAAGAGTTAGAATTTTCCTCAATTTTGCCACAAGATCTTGAAAATATATTAAAAATGCTACGAAACATTAGCAAATAAACAATTGTAATAATAAAAAAATTTATTAAATAAGTATCTGCTTATGAGTACTGTAACAAACTATAATCTTCCTGCTCTTTCAAATGAAGGAGGTCTTTCAGCTTATCTTGCTCAAATTAAAAAATTTCCGATGTTAGCTGCTGAAGAAGAATATATGCTGGCTAAAAACTGGAGGAACACAGGAAACATTAAATCTGCTGAAAAACTTGTAACAAGTCACTTAAGACTAGTTGCAAAAATTGCAATGGGTTATAAAGGATATGGTCTTCCTGTAAGTGAAATGATTTCTGAGGGAAATGTGGGCTTAATGCAAGCTGTTAAAAAGTTTAAACCAGAAAAAGGTTTTAGACTAGCCACATATGCTATGTGGTGGATTAAAGCTTCTATACAAGAATATATTTTACGATCTTGGAGCTTGGTAAAAATTGGAACCACAACTGCACAAAAAAAATTATTTTTTAATCTTAAAAAAGTTAAAAACCAAATAGCACCAAAATCAGAAGGTGATTTAAAAGATGAACACGTAACAGAAATTGCTGATAAACTTTCAGTAAGCAAAGATGAAGTTGTTTCCATGAACAGAAGGTTGTCTGGAAAGGAATTTTCTTTAAATGCTCCAATTGGTGAAGATGGAGATGAATGGCAAGATTGGCTTGTAGATAAGGAATTAGACCACGATTTAAAATTTGCCCAAAAAGAAGAAATGAAACAAAGAAAAGATTTATTATCAGATTCTATTAAAATTTTAAATGATAGAGAAAAAGAAATTCTTTACGCAAGAAGATTAAACGATGAACCAACCACACTTGAAGATTTAAGTAAAAAATACAAAATTAGCAGGGAAAGAATTAGGCAAATCGAAAACAAAGCATTTGAAAAGCTTCAAAAACATATGTTAAATTCTGCTAAATCAAAAAACCTTCTCCCAGCTAATTAGCTGTAGTTAAAGATCAAATGGATTTTCAATAAGAATTGTATCTTCTCGTTCAGGGCTTGTTGAAATACTTGAGATTTTTGCTCCAATAAAATCTTCGACTGCAAATATATATTTTTTTGCATTCTCAGGTAGTGCCTCGATATTTTTTATTCCACTAGTAGAAGATTTCCAACCTGGAAAGATTTTATAAATAGGTTTAATTTTTTGCTGATCTTCAAATGCTGCTGGAAGATAATCAAGTTTTTCTCCATTTAATTCATATTTAACACACATTTTTATTTCATCTAATTCATCCAAAACATCTAATTTCGTTAATGCTATTCCATCAATTCCTGAAACTTTAATTGTTTGGCGAACTAGCACGCCATCAAACCAACCACATCTTCTCTTGCGACTTGTAACAGTTCCAAATTCTTTTCCTCTTGTACCAAGCAATTTTCCAATTTCATCTTTGAGTTCAGTTGGAAAGGGTCCTTCTCCAACTCTTGTTGTATAAGCTTTTGTAATTCCTAAAACATAATGAATAGAATTAGGACCGCACCCTGAACCTGTTGCAGCGCTTGCGGCAACTGTATTTGATGATGTTACAAATGGATAAGTTCCATGATCTACATCTAATAAAATACCTTGTGCACCTTCAAACAATATTTTCTTTTTTTTTTTTTTATATTCATCAATTTTAAGCCATACAGGTTTTGAAAACTTTAGAAGTTCTGGTGCAATTTTTAATAAATCTTTTTTAAGTTGATTTTTTTCATAAATTTTTTTGCCTAAACCTTTTCTAATAGCATTATGATGAAGCAAGACTGTTTCTAATCTGTGGTCTAAATTACTTTCTGATCTTAAATCCATTACACGGATAGATCTTCTTCCAACTTTATCTTCATATGCCGGACCTATGCCTCTGCGTGTTGTTCCTATTTTTCCTTTCCCAGCTGCATCTTCTCTAATTTCATCCATTTCTCTATGAAATGGCAAAATTAAATTTGCAGATTCTGAAATAATAAAATTATCTTCATTTACATCAACACCTTTGGATTTAATTTCTTTAATCTCTTCCAATAAAGCCCAAGGGTCCACCACAACACCATTGCCAATAATTGATATTTTGCCTTTTCTAACTATTCCCGATGGAAGTAATCTTAATTTGTAAGTAACTCCATCAATAACTAATGTATGACCAGCATTATGTCCTCCTTGGAAACGAATAACGATATCAGCTTGATCGGATAACCAGTCAACAATTTTACCTTTGCCCTCGTCTCCCCACTGTGACCCTACTACTACTACATTTTTCATTATCTAAATTTTTTATTTACTATAATTGAATTTAAATGGTTTATCGGACCATGACCTTTTCCATAATTAATTTTAGATTCTATGGCATTTCTTACATACTTAATGCCTAGCTCACAAGATTTCTTTAATGGTTTTCCACATGAGAAAAATGTTGTTATAGCGCTTGATAAAGTACAGCCTGTTCCATGAGTATTTTTAGTTGTAATTTTTTTATTTTTAAAAATCCTTATTTCATTTTTATTTAAAAAAACATCATAAAGATTTCTAGTATTTAAGTGTCCTCCTTTTATTAAAACATTTCGGGCTCCAAGATTTAAAAAAATTTTTCCTGAATGAATCATATCATCAATACTTTTTATTTTAGTTTTTGTTAATATTTCAGCTTCAGGTATGTTTGGAGTAATTAAAATAACTTTTTTTATTAATTTATTTTTTAAAATTTGTATTGCTTTATTATTAATTAATTTTACCCCACCTTTTGCAATCATCACTGGGTCTAAAATTATTTTTTTTGCTTTGATTTTATTTATTGCATTAATTACAGACTTTATAACTTTCGATGAATGTAGCATTCCTATTTTTATTGCGTCTGGTTTAATATCTTTGCAAGTAAAAATAATTTGTTTTTCAATTTCTTTTGAGTTAATTGAAACTATAGATTTAACGCCAGTGGTATTTTGAGATGTAATAGCTGTAACTGCAGTCATTGCATATGACCCCAATGATGTAATAGTTTTAATATCAGCTTGAATGCCAGCTCCACCAGAAGAATCTGATCCAGCAATTATTAATATTTTTGATTTTGGTTTCAATTTTTTAAATAGACTTTTTAACTATTTTAATGCACTTCTCAAGCAATTTTATGTTATTTGACTCTCCCATGATTCTAATTTTAGGTTCGGTGCCAGATTTTCTAACAAGCATTCTTCCCTGGTCTTTAATCAAATTTTTTGCTTTATTGATTGCTTTTTTACAACTTAAACTATTTATAATATTTTTATCTTTAACAACTACATTTTCTAAAATTTGTGGAATTTTATCAAACATATTCAAAAATTTGCTCGCTTTTTTTCCTTTTCTTAGTGAAAATAAAATCTCTAAAGCTACTAATAAACCATCACCTGTTGTTGCAAACTTTCCCAAAATAATATGACCAGATTGCTCACCGCCTAAATTAAAATTATTTTTTTGCATTTTTTCTTTAACATAACGATCTCCAACATTTGCTCTTAAGAATTTTATTTCATTTTTTTTAAAAAATCTTTCTAAACCATAATTGGACATTAAAGTGCCAATTACACCACCCTTTAACATTTTTTTATTTTTCCATCTTTTTGCTAATGCAGCTATTATTTGATCTCCATCTATAATTTTACCTTTTTCATCGCACATAATTATTCGATCTGCATCACCATCTAAAGAAATACCAAGATGTGCTTTGTGTTTTTTTACTGATAGTTGAATTTTTTTTGGAAATGTTGATCCGCATTTTTCATTAATATTCAGTCCATTTGGATTTACCCCAATTGAAATTACTTTGGCGCCTAATGATTTGAGCAGATGAGGGCCAGATTTATATCCAGCACCATTAGCACAATCAATCACAATTTTAGTACCTTTTAAGTTAAAATTTTTAGGAAAGTTTTTTTTAAGAATTTTAATATATTTCTCATTACCATTTTCCAATCTTTTTACTCTTCCAAGTATTTTTGGTTTAGATAACTGGGTATCTATTTTTTTATCAATTAAACTTTCAATTTTTTTTTCAATTTTATCTGATAGTTTTAATCCGTCTGGCCCAAATAACTTTAATCCATTATCATAATAAGGGTTATGTGAGGCAGTAATCATAATTCCCATATTTGCTTTCATTGATTTTGTTAACATTGCAAGACCATTTGTTGGTAATGGCCCTAAGGTGAAAACATGCATTCCTGCAGAAGCTAAGCCAGATACCAAGGCAGGTTCTAAAGTATAACCTGATAGTCTTGTATCTTTTGCTATTACTGCTGTTTGTTTAAATTTTTTTTGATTTTTAAAATATGTTCCGGCCGCTAAACCAAACTTAAAAAACATATTGCCGTTAATATTTCCTCGATTAACTCTGCCACGTATCCCATCGGTTCCAAAATACTTTTTTGTCATTAACTTTTAATTAATTTTTTAAAAACTTTAATGCCTTGAATTACATTATTAACATCATGTACTCTTAATATTTGTACTCCTTGCATCATAGAAAATAAAGATGCACTAATAGTTCCTCCTGATCTTTCATTGCTGTCATTCTTTTCAGAAACGTCTTTAATAAATCTTTTTTTAGATACTCCAAGCAATATAGGAAAACCAAGGCTATGGAAAATAGAAATATTGCTAATTAACTTCATATTATGTTTCAAATTTTTTCCAAATCCTATTCCTGGGTCAACTATTATATTATTGTGTTTTATTCCACTAATTCTTACATGTTTAATTCTCTCTTCAAAAAAATCATAAATATCAAATAATACATTTTTATATTTTGGATAATCTTGCATAGTTCTAGGAGTTCCTTGAATATGATGAATTACAAAAGGTGTTTTATACTTTTTTAATACGCTAATTGACTTTTTATCATATTTTAATCCTGAAATATCATTAATTAATTTAACACCCATTTCTATTCCTTTTTCCATAATTTCTGATTTCCTTGTATCTAAAGATAAAATAATTTTTTTATTGAATTTTTTTATTGTTGGAAAAACCCTGTTCCACTCAATTTTAGATTTAACTATTTTTGATCCTGGACGAGTAGATTCTCCTCCCACATCTACAATGTTGGCTCCATGTCTAAATAACAATACTCCACGTCTATAAGCTGCACTTCTTTTGTTAAATTTTCCACCATCAGAAAAACTATCAGGAGTTAAGTTTAATATTCCCATGATGTTTGGAATATTTTTAAAATTAAAATTAGAAAAATTTTTTTTTTTTTTAATAATTATATTAATATCTTTATTAATTTTTTTTTTAAAAAATTTAGATAATTTTTTTATTTCTTTAATGTGAATTTTTTTTTTAGAATTTCTTGATAAAATTTCTACATGATCAAAAGAAATTTCTACATTTCCATTTAAAGGTAGGGTTTTTTTTTGTTTAACTAATTTTCTTGACACATTTCCATAATAAAAATTACACACTCTAGTGTAATATTTTTTCATTATGTAATTAATGTACTATTTTTGGCTTTAATCCAATCGATCCTAAAGCTGACCCTTGCTCTTCTTTTTCGGCTTTTAAATCTTCTTTATTTGCTGGAAAAACGTTTTTATTTATTAAATCTTCAATTTCAGCCCCAGTTAAAGTTTCATATGTCAAAAGAGCTTTTGCAAGTTTATGCAGATCATCAATTTTTTCATTTAAAACTTTTTTTGCTCTTTCATAGCCTTTTTCCACTAACTTTTTAATCTCAATGTCTACTTTTCTTGAAGTTTCTTCTGACATATGTTGATGTCTTGCAACTGATCTGCCTAAAAAAACTTCTTCTTCATTTTCTCCATATGCTACTGGGCCTAATTCTTTGCTTAAACCAGCTCTCATAACCATTGCTCTTGCCCTCTTTGTAGCTTGTTCAATGTCGCTAGCAGCACCAGTCGTAACTTTTTCATCACCAAAAATAATTTCTTCTGCTACTCTACCTCCCATGGCAATAGCCATCTGAGAATTAAGTTGTTCTCTTGTTTGTGACAGCTCATCTCTTTCTGGTAATTGCATCACCATTCCTAAAGCTCTACCTCTTGGAATTATTGTTGCTTTATGAATTGGGTGTGCAGCCTTTTCGTTTATAGTTACAATGGCATGACCCGCTTCATGATAAGCAGTTAGTTTTTTTTCTTCTTCTGTCATTACCATTGATCTTCTTTCTGCTCCCATCATAACTTTGTCTTTGGATTCTTCAAATTCAGGATAAGTTACTATTCTTTTGTTTTTTCTTGCAGCTAACAAAGCTGCTTCATTGACTAAGTTTGCTAAATCTGCACCTGAAAAACCTGGCGTTCCTCTTGCTACAGTTCTTAAATTAACATCTGGCGCCATAGATATTTTTTTTGCATGAACTTTAAGAATTTTTTCTCTACCAATAATGTCAGGTAATGATACGACCACTTGTCTGTCAAATCTTCCTGGTCGCAATAAAGCCGGATCTAGAACATCAGGTCTATTAGTTGCTGCAATAATAATTACACCTTCATTAGTATCAAAGCCATCCATTTCAACCAATAACTGATTTAGAGTTTGTTCCCTCTCATCATTTCCTCCACCAAGTCCAGCACCACGACTTCGTCCAACTGCATCTATTTCGTCAATAAAAATAATACACGGTGAATGTTTTTTTCCTTGTTCAAACATATCTCTTACTCTTGATGCGCCAACACCAACGAACATTTCTACAAAATCTGATCCAGATATAGTAAAAAAAGGAACATTTGCTTCTCCTGCAATTGCTCTTGCCAGTAAAGTTTTTCCTGTTCCTGGAGGGCCAACCAATAAACATCCTCTTGGTATTTTGCCACCAAGTCTACTAAATTTTTTTGGATCTTTTAAAAATTCTACAACTTCTTCAACTTCCTCTTTTGCTTCTTCTATTCCTGCAACATCATTAAATGTTACTTTACCTTTTAACTCATTCATCATTTTAGCTTTTGAACGTCCAAAACCCATGGCTCCACCTTTTCCACCTTGCATTTGTCTCATAAAGAAAATCCAAACAGCTATTAACAACAACATTGGAAACCAAGATAATAATACACCTAAAATTGAAGGCATTTTTTCTTCAATAGGAACTGCTGAAATACTTACACCTTTATTTGATAATTTTTCAATTAAGTTTGGGTCATCAGGTGAATAAGTATTAAAAATAGTTCCATCTGATAAAACTCCTCTAATATTATTTCCTTTGATTTCTACTTTTACTACCCTTCCTGCATCTACCTCAGTTAAAAACTCTGAAAATATAATATTATTTTTTGTACTAATAGAGCCTTGAGGATTTTTAAACATATTGTAAAGACCAATAGTTAAAAAGACTATTACAATCCACATTACCAAATTCTTAAAATTCATACGTGTAAGATAAGAATTATTAACAATTAAACAAGTGTCAATTTGTTAAAAAATCTAATTTTTAAAGGATTTTTCTCTTGAAATTAATATAGTTTTGTTGATTTTTTCAATAAAGCATCCACCAAGTGTTACTTTTACGTTAATTTTGTTAAATTGAATTTTTTTAATTAACTCATTAATGCTTTTGCCTCTAGCAGCATAGTATTTTCCACTAATTAATTTCATTAAAAATGACAGAGATCTAAAAATAACTTCATGAGATTGATCAAAAAAAAATTCATTTAATACAAAAGTATTCTTTTTATTAAAAAATTTTGTATTCTGGCTTATATTTTTTTTAACATAAAAATTGATTGATTCATTTGAATCTTTAAGATTTTTAATTGTTAATTTAAGTTTTTTTTTATCAAAACCTTCTTTTTTAAAATTTTTAATTAAATTTCTAACTCTAATTCTTTTAAAATTCTCATCTAAATTAGATGGATCTTTAATAAAAAAGTTAAACACTTTATTTGACAAATAAATCAGTTCTTTTTTATCTAAATTAATTAATGGTCTTAAAATATTAATACCATTTTTTTTATATTCGGATGTTTTTCCAAAAGATGTTAAACCTTTTAAGCCACTCCCTCTAAAAAGTCTAATTAAAAAATTCTCATACAGATCATCTATTTGATGTCCAAGTAAAAGATATTTGATGTTATTTTTTTTACATTGATTTGTTAAAAGATAAAATCTTTTATCTCTTGCTAAAGCTTGAATATTAGTTAATGGCTTCTTTCCATACCAAGTTAATATTTGGCAATTAATATCAAATTTCTTCAAGTTTAAACTTACTAGTTTAGCCTCAGATGACGAATTTTTACGAAGTTTGTGATCAACTATATAAAATTTTACATCTATTTGTTTAATTAATGAATAACATTTTGTCAAAAATGCTAATGATAAGCTATCTGGTCCTCCAGATATAGCAACAGCAAAATTATCACTAATATTTAAAGAACTTTTAAACTCTTTATAAATTTTTAATATTTTTTTATCAGTTAAATATTTGAGAATTAAACTATGAGCTTTCTTTTTTACAATCGAACTTTTTTTCTTCATATTTAGCTTTTTGAAGAACAGATTGATTTGCTTGTGGATATTGCTTCTCAACACCAGTAATCATCAAACAACCTTGATCTTTTTCTCCAATTTGAACTAATGATACACCAAGTTTTAACAAATTTATAGGAGCCTTCTCGCTTTTGGGATATTTTTGGTAACCCTCAAGATAAGCTGAAGCTGCATCAGTAAACAACTGTCTAATTCTAAATGTTTCAGCATACCAATATTGTGCGTTTCCAGTTAACTCATGTTCATTATTAGTATCAATAAATTCTTTAAAAGCTCTTTCAGCAGTATTGTAATCTCCTACTTTTAAAAAACTCATTGCAAAATCATATTGTTTTTCAGGACTTTCATCAGGTAATAATTTTTCTTCTGATTCAAAAGTTTCTGAAACTATTGTTCCAGTAGAGTCTATAGATTGAGTTTGCTGTACAGATAAATTTGTTTCTGAGTCTTTATAAGAAATCGAGCCTAAATCTTGTGGTTCTGAAGATCCTGGTAAAACTTTCTTTGTTTCTTCTTTTGGTAATGATGTTATTTTTTTATTTGCATCAACTGAAACAATTGAATTATTTTCTAGTTCTTGAAATCTCATTTGATTATCAGCTTGTACTTTTGATAGTCTATTTGATAGTTTATCAATTTTAAAATTAATCTCTTCAAATTTATTGGTTAATTCTTGAAATTGTTTCTCAATTTCTGATAATTTTAATAAATGTCTAGTTAAAACATCTTCAGCATTTTGATCAATTGATTTTGAAGAAGTTGAATCATTTACATTGTCATTTAGTTTTTCCGAATAAACGGCCTTTTCTAATGTTTTAAGATCTTTTTGTATCAACTCTAATATTTCTTGAACATCTTTTTTATCGTCTGAAAAAACTTTTGTATTTACAAGGATGGTTAATAAAAATAAATTTATTACTATAATGTTCTTAAACTTAATCATTTAATTTATTTGTAATTATAATAATGGCAAAAAAAAGACCCTATCATGCGTAACATGCAGGGTCTTTTTAAAATTAATTTACTTAATTAGCTTTTACTGTAACTGATCTTCTATTTTTTGACCAAGATAATGGATTGGATCCTGAATCTACAGGTCTTTCTTTTCCATAACTAATAACTGATAATCTATTTCCGTCTACTCCATAAGTCATTAGATAGTCTTTAGCAGCATTTGCTCTTCTCTCACCTAAAGCTAAGTTATATTCTCTTGTTCCTCTTTCATCTGCATGCCCTTCAATCACAAACGTTAAATCACTATTTTTTCTCATCCATGCAGCTTGTTTTCTTAGTGTATCTCTTGATTTCGTTGTTAAAATTGATTCATTTGTTGCAAAGAAAACTCTATCAGGCACGCCTGATGCTAAATACTCAACCGTATCTGTTCCTGTATATACATCTCCTTGCAATTGATTAGTACTTTTCTTTTGTGTTGCACAAGCTGATAAAACCAAACATGCCAACGTTACTAAAAGTACGTTCTTTAAAATTTTGCCTAAATTCATTACCACTCCTTATATTGAATATGTAACTTTTTCATAACTAATTAAATCTTTCAAGCCTAAAAATCAACCATTTAGTATTAATTACTCAATAAAGACGACCAGGATGGGTCAGAAGCGTCTGTTTCTGTATCTACAAGCCTCTCATTATAGCCTGTTAAATCTATAGACCATAATTTAGCTGAAAAACCTTCTCCCATTTCGTCAGTTTTTGTTTCTCTATAAAATATCAAAACTCGTCCATTTGGAGACCATGATGGAGCTTCTTGATAATAATTTTCTGTTAATAGTCTTTCACCAGACCCGTCAGTTCTCATGACACCAATATAAAATTTCCCTTTATGCATTTTGGTAAATGCAATCAAATCTCCTCTTGGAGACCAAACTGGAGTCCCATAGATTCCTTTTCCAAATGAAATCCTCTTCACGTTACTTCCATTGCTTTTCATCACATAAATTTGTTGATATCCACTTCTGTCAGAGTTGAAACAAATATACTTTCCGTTTGGTGAATAAGATGGAGATGTATCTATTGAAGGATGATTTGTAATTTTTTCAACAACACGATTTTCAAGATCCATTGTATATATGTCAGAATTTCCATCCATTGCAAAACTCATTATTATTTTTTTTCCATCTGGTGAAAATCTCGGTGCAAATGTCATGCCTGGAAAGTCACCTACAACTTCTTGAATTCCGGTTTCTATATCTAGCAAGTAAACTCTGGGTAAATTTCTAAAATAAGATAAATAAGTTACCATTTGATTGGTTGGGTTAAATCTAGGTGTCAATACTAGTTCGTTTCCTAAAGTTAAATATTTTGTATTAAACCCATCCTGATCCATAATTGCTAATTTTTTAATTCTATTTGTTTTTTTTCCTTCTTCTGAAACATAAATAATTCTAGTATCAAAATAACCCTTTTCCCCAGTTAAACGTTCATAAACTTTATCGGTAATTATATGGCCTACTCTTCTCCAATTAGTTGGTACAGTTGTAAAAGCTATGGCCATCATTTCTTTTGCGGCCAAAACATCCCATAGTCTAAACTCAACTCTTAATTTCTCATCAAAATAAGTTACTTTACCAGTGATTAAAGCTTGAGCCTTAATCAATGCCCAATCTTCAAATCTAGGTTTTAAATGTGCAATATCTGGTTCTTGAAGAAACGCATTTTTATTTAAAGGATTAAACAAACCCGATTGTTTTAAATTGTTTTCAACAACTATTGAAATCTCTGAACCTAAATCTTTATTCTTTAATATTTTGTTAAAACTTTCTTTGGATTTTTTATCTATTGACAGAGGTGATACTGCAATTGGTAACGGGCTTAGATTACCTCTTGTGATATCAACTTCGATTAAAGCAATAGCTTTAATTGGTAAAAGAATTATTAATATAAATATGTATCTAAATAACATTTTTAACCCTCTAGCATCTCCCTTGCATCAAAATTTAATTGTAAATCTTTCCATCTTTCATAGCCTGTAGTTGGAACTCTTAATGGTTGGCATAACTTAATTGCTCTCAAGGCGCTCTCGGCTAATACTTTATAAAATTCTTGCCCTGGTTTATTCATTCTTGCATGATCCAAAATTTCAGATCTTATAACAGATCCATCTGGTTTTAACTGTAACTTTATTCTTACTAATAAATTTTCATTATAGGGTAATCCTAATGGAATGCTCCAACACCCAAAGAGTTGTGCTTTTAAAGCATCTTCCTCACTCAATGATAAACCAGTCATATCTACACTTTTATCTTGATCTTGAGTGATTTTGTTTATTTTTTTATTGGTTTCTGCAGTTTCTTCTTTAGATTTATCAATAAGAGCTGCAATACTATTTGGATCAAATAATTCTTTTTTTTCAAACTCTGACACCTGTTTAACTTCATTGTCTATTTTTTCTGGATTTTGTTTTTTTTCTTCTAATTTTTCAACTTTTTCAATCTTTTCATCAGGCAAAGGAACTGATTCGGGTTTTTCTTTTTTGACAATTTTAGGTGGGGCTTGCTCAGAAACTAACTTTTCTTTTTTCTTTACTTTTTCAATTATTTTCTTTGCTTTTGGGGCAAAAGGAATATTAGTTTTATCAGTAATTTGTATGAGTTCGACTGAAATAATTGGAGGAAGATCAATTGGTTTTTTTAATAAAAATGGCAAACTCATTGTTGCAATCAAAATTATAAGGAAATGAAAGGTTGAAGAAATAACAATATTTCTAATCACAACTCTACCTTTCTTTGTAAGGCTCTGAAATTAATGCAACTTTAGTGAATCCTGACCCTGAAAGCATACCCATTATCTCTAAAACTCTTCCATAATTAATTGTTTTATCGCCTCTTACGTAAATTCTTGTATCGGTTCTATTTTTTGAAACTGCTAATATTTTTGGTATAATTTTTTCATATTCAATTTTAGACTCTTGAATAAAAATTTCTCCTTTTGAATTAATGGTTAGTGTTAAAGGTTCTTGTTCTTCAGGAAGTGAATCAGCTGAACTTTCGGGTAAATCAACTTGAACTCCAACTGTCAATAATGGGGCTGTTACCATAAAAATAATTAATAATACTAGCATTACATCAACAAATGGGGTGACATTTATTTCGCTCATTGGTTCTCGAGACGAACGTTTTAATTTAAATGCCATTACTAAATTATTGATAGAAGTCTTTTTGAAAAATTTTCTAATTTTTGTAAATATTTTTTAGAATCGTTGCTAAATTTGTTATAAGCAACTACAGCTGGAATTGCAGCTAGTAATCCCAAAGCTGTTGCGAATAAAGCTTCAGCAATACCTGGGGCAACAATTGCTAAACTTGTGTTTCTAGAAATTGCAATTGACTGAAATGAATTCATAATACCCCATACTGTTCCAAATAATCCTATAAACGGTGCAGTAGATCCTACTGTTGCCAGAAAAGTATAACTTTTTTCAATTCTTTCCATTTGTTGTTCAATATTTATTTCTAGCATTCTAGACATTTTTTCATTTAGATTAGAACTTCGTTTGGATTTCAGCAATACTTGCATAGAGTTTTTAAAAACATTTGCCATAGGATCGTTTACATTTGTTGGAAGAGTGTTGTAAAAGCTTTCAACAGATCTGGATTTCCAAAGTTTATTCTCAAAATCCTCTGTACTTTTGTTAATTTTTTTAAATAATTTAATTTTTTCAAAAATAACTGCCCAAGAATAAATTGAACTAGCTATCAATAATATTATTACTGATTTTACAATTATATCTGCTCTGATAAATAATTTTATTATAGAAAAATCTGTATTGCTTGCTAAGCCAACTCCTTGAGATGCTATATCTGCTTCCATCGGTAAGATCTCACACTAAAATGTGTCATGAATTTGTCTATAATGCTAAATAACTACTCTTCAGATTGGTATGTTTCATAGAAAAAACTAGCTATTAGAATGGCATCAGCTTTATTTGCGTCCTTTTTTCTAGATAACTGAGTCGAAATATAAGGAAATATTTCAATTGCCTTTGTTCTACTTGCATCTTTTTCTGATTTAATAAGGCTAAAATATTTTTTCCATCTTGCTGGTCTTACAAAATACATTGGAAGCTGCATGGCTGAACAAACTCCTTTTAAAACTCCAAATGATTGACCAAAATTAAACATGCTAGTTACTCCTTGGCCTGGCATAGCAGATACTTGTTCAATCACAACTTTGATATTTTTTTTTTCAAAATTTTTAATTCTTGAGTAAATTTCATTATAAATTTGAGAAGCATTAACTTGTTTTTTATTTTTCTTTCCCTCTGCCATACTTGGCATTTCAACTAAGGCTGTTATTTTTCCATCCTCAAAAAAACATATTGAGCCTGAAATACCTGGATCAATTCCAATAATAAGCATTAGGTGTTTATAAATTTTAAGTTAGTATAAACGCTTTGAACATCATCATTATCTTCTAGGGTTTCTAAAAATTCAGTTGTTGTTTCTAATTTTTCATTACTAATTTCTACACTATTTAAAGGTTTCCATTCTATTCCTGCAAAAATGAAATTTTCAATAGTGGACTCTAGTTTTTTTTTTACATTATAAACTTCACTCTTCTTACATTGAATTTCATGAAAATCAAAATTTGATATACACTCATCTGCACCAGATTGAATTGCAAGTTCTAAAATTTCTTCATCAGATATTTCTTTTTTATCAATCTTAATAACACCGAGATGATTAAAGTTATGAGATGCTGAGCCTTGAGTTCCAAGGCTGCCACCATTTTTTTGAAAGATGGTTCTAATACTCGATGCTGTTCTATTTTTGTTATCTGTTAATGTTTCAACAATTACTGCTATTTTTTCTGGGCCAAATCCTTCGTATCTTAAATTTTCAAAATTTGAATCAACACTTGTTGAAGATTTGTCGATTGCTCTATTAATATTTTCTTTTGGCATATTTGCAGATCGAGCTGCTTGAATTGCTGATCTTAATCTTGCATTCATATTTGGATCTTTATCCCCAAGCTTTGCGGCAACTATAATTTCTCTTGATAGCTTTGAAAATATGTTTGATCGTTTTTTGTCAGCTTTACCTTTTTTATGTTTAATTCCAGCCCAGTGTGAATGTCCCGCCATAATTAATGAGAATTCTTTAAGTCTCCTCCATATATAAAATTTTCAATATTTTTTGCTAGTCCATTTTCTATGTCAGCTTCAACAATTACACCGCTTAAAGTAGCTAAACCTGTTGCGGGAAAATGTTTTAAAGATTCTTTTTTCAAAAATTTATTTAAAGAATTATTTTTATTCATTCCAATTACTGAATTGTAATCACCACACATTCCTGCATCTGTTAAATAAGCAGTGCCATTTTGTAAAATTCTAGCATCATTGGTTGGAACGTGCGTGTGTGTGCCTACAACCAAAGTTGCTTTACCATCAAAAAAATGTCCCATTGCCATTTTTTCACTTGTAATTTCTCCATGAAAATCAACTATTAAAAAATCATAATTTTTTTTTAAATTATTTTTTAAAATAAATTTTTGTGCAGTTTCAAATACGTCTTCGCATTTTTTCATAAATATATTTCCCATTAAATTAAGAACACCAATTTTAAAATTGTTTCTTGTATTAAATATTTCAAATCCCTTTCCAGGTGATGGATTAATTAAATTCTCAGGTCTCAAAAGTCTATTCTCTTTATCAATATAATTTAGTGCTTCCTTTTGATCCCAAACATGATTACCTGTAGTTATTACATCAGCTCCAGAATTAAAAAAATCACTACTAATTTTTTCTGTGATGCCCACCCCTTGATCTGCTGCATTTTCTCCATTCACAATTACAAAATCTATTTTTTTATTTTTTATTAAAGCTGGCAAATTTTCAGTTATCGCCAAACAGCCTGATTTTCCAACAACATCACCTAAAAAAAGTATTCTCATTATAAAATATATTTATCTGTTACAATATAATCTAATTTTTTATCATATCTTGAAACAGGCACATTATTAATCTTTTGAACTGAAAAAGCTAAACCAATTTTTAAAATTTTTTTTCTTCTACTTAATTTTTCAATTACACGATCATAATAACCTCCTCCATAACCTAAGCGATTTAAATTATTATCAAAAGCAACTAATGGAATTAGAATTATATCAGGATAAATTATTTTTTTTGAATTAGGTTCGGGAATTCCATATTTGTTAATTTTCATGGGGTCCGAAAAAGACCATTTATAAAAATCCATTTGAAAATTTTTTTTAATTACAGGTAAAGAAATTTGATAATTTTTTTTATTAAATTCATTTAAAATTTTTAAATCGTCTACTTCATAATTTACAGGAAAATATCCTCCTATAGATTTTTTATTTAAATTATTTTTTTTAATTAAACTGAAAACTTTATTGAAATCAATTTTAAGATTATTTTTATATGCAATTTTTCTAATTTTAAGAACTTTCTTTCTTAATTTAGATTTAAGCACAAATTTTATTGTATTGAATTTTCTGAATTTATTTTTTGAACAAAGTTCTCTATTTGGTTAGCGGCATCATCTATAATTTTCTCATAATCTTCTTTATTTCTTTCAATTTCTTTTTTAAAATTATTTTGTTGATTAACCAATTGATCAATTTCTTGTTCTTTTTCTTTCTTATAATCAAAAACTAAAGATTTTAATTCTCTAAATTTATTTGATAAATTTTTTAATTCTTGTTTTTTTTCATCTATTTTTTTTCTTGTTTCGAAATATTCATCCATTATTTTAATTGATGTGATTAGCAAAAGTTTATTTTCACCAATATTTCCAAGGTTGTTCTTTAATTCATTAAATTTTTCATTTAGATGTAATGATAATTCTTCTAAATGCTCTTCTTGCCCATCATCACAAGATAAAAGAAATTCTTTTCCATTAAATTTAATATTTACATTTGCCATTTATCAATTTCTTCTAAGAGAGTATCTGTTTCTTGATTTAATTCATCAATTTTCTCTGAAAATTCCATTTCTTTCTCTTTTTGATTCTCTTTATTTTTATTTATTTTGTCTAATTTTTGTTTGAGCTGTTCATAATCTTGGATCAAATTTCCATATTTTGTTTCAATTTGTTTTTTTTCAATTTCTAATTGATTTTTTTGATCATCCAAATTTTGTAAATCATTTGCAAGAGCGGGGTTTTCATAGTTTAAATTTTTTAATTTAGAAAGTGCTAAAACAAGTTTTTTTTCTTTTTCGTTAGAAGTTTTCATATATATATTTATATTATTAAATAGAATCTTCTTAGTCTAGATAGGATATTTTTTGAACATACAACATAAAGATTTGTCTAATGCAGTTAGGTTTTTATCAATCGATGCTGTGGAAAAAGCTAATTCTGGACACCCTGGAATGCCAATGGGTATGGCTGATGTTGCCACGGTGCTTTTTAAAAATTTTCTAAAATTTAGCCCGAAAAACCCAAATTGGATTAACAGAGATAGATTCGTTTTATCAGCAGGACATGGATCAATGCTTCTATACTCTTTGCTATATTTAACGGGTTATAAAAGTGTTTCTATTAATGACATTAAAAATTTTAGACAATTGAATTCCTTTTGTGCTGGGCATCCAGAGTATCATCCAAATAGCGGAGTTGAGACTACCACAGGGCCTCTTGGACAAGGAATTGCTAATGCAGTTGGATTTGCGATAGCAGAAGAAATTCTTAAAAAAAGGTTTGGTAAAAATATTTTTAATCACAAAACTTATGTTTTAGCAGGCGATGGCTGTCTAATGGAAGGGATAAGTCATGAAGCATTAAGCCTTGCTGGACATTTAAAGCTTAAAAATTTAATTATGCTATTTGATAACAATTCAATTTCGATTGATGGCCCAACTAGTTTAGCAGAATCGGATAATTTTGAAAAAAGATTCAATAGTTATGGTTGGAATTATATTCAAATTGATGGTCACAATGAAAAACAAATTTTTAAGACATTAAAAAAAGTTCAAAAAGCAAAAAAACCAACGGTAATTTCGTGTAAAACTAAAATTGGATACGGCTCTCCAAACAAATCTGGAACAGCATCAGCCCACGGAAGCCCATTAGGTAGAGATGAAATAAAGTTAGTAAGAAAAAAATTAAAATGGAAACACAAGCCCTTTGAAATACCTAAAAATGTATTGCAAGAATGGAGAAATATTGGAAATAAAAGTTCTAGAGAAGAAGAAAAATGGAAAAAACATTATAATAAAAAGAGAAACACTTTAAATAAAGTTTTTTCAAATAAGTTTGATAATATTTTTCAACTTGAAAAAAAAAATATTATTAAAAATTTAGAACCTATTGCTACAAGAAAATCTTCAGAAAAAATTTTATCAATTCTTGTAGAAAAAAACTTAAATATTATTGGTGGTTCTGCAGATCTTGCTGGTTCAAATAATACGAAAACCAAAAATCATAAAATAATTAAACCTGGTGATTTTAAAGGTAATTATATTCATTATGGAGTTAGAGAACATGCAATGTGTGGAATAATGAATGGTCTTTCATTGCATAGTAGCTTAATTCCTTACGGTGGGACTTTTCTTATTTTTAGTGATTATTGTAAACCATCCATAAGATTATCTGCTTTAATGAAACAAAGAGTTATATATGTAATGACACATGATTCCATTGGTCTTGGAGAAGATGGTCCAACTCATCAACCTATTGAGCAACTATCAGGATTAAGATCAATTCCTAACTTAAATATTTTTAGACCTGCCGATACAACGGAAACTTATGAATGTTGGGAACTTGCGCTGAAAAATTTAAATTCCCCAAGTATTCTCGCATTAACAAGACAAAAACTTAATCCTATCCGTAAAGAATTTTTTAAAGAAAACAAATGTTCAATGGGAGCTTATGAGGTTTCAAGAGCTAATCAAGATATTAAAGTTACAATAATGGCAAGTGGCTCAGAAGTAAATTTAGCTCAAGAAGTAAGCCATAAATTAGCCACAGAAAACATTTATTCAAAGGTTGTATCTGTTCCTTGCCAAGATTTATTTAAGCAACAATCAGATAGTTATAAAGACAAAATTTTAAATGAAACAGAATTTCTAATAACAATTGAAGCTGGATCAACATCTTGTTGGCAAGAATATATTGTTAATAAAGGAATAAATTTTGGCATTAATGATTTTGGAAAAAGTGCTCCTTATAAAAAAATATATAATTATTTTGGTCTAACAGTTGAAAATATTGCAAAAAAAACTAAGGAAATGATAAACAAATAAATATGGCTTTAAAAATTGGAATCAATGGCTTAGGTAGAATTGGTAGAATGGTCATTAGATCAATAATTGAAAATAAAAATAAAAACATAGAAATTAAACACATCAACAATAGATCAAATTCTGAGATTAGTTGTTCACTTTTAAAACATGATTCAGTTCATGGAAAATTTAATGCGGACATTAAATTTAATAATAACAATTTAATAATTAATAAAAAAAAAATATCATTTTCTCAAGAACTAGATATCAGCAATATTAAATGGAAAAAATTTGGTGTTGATTATGTTTTTGAATGTACTGGTAAATTTAATTCTAAAGAAAAATTATTAGCTCACATAAAAAATGGTGCAAAACGAGTTATTGTTTCTGCACCTTGTAAAAATTCAGACAAGACAATTGTTTATGGTGTAAATCACAAAAAAATAAACAAAAATGATTTAATAATTTCAGCTGCTTCTTGTACCACCAACTGTCTTGCTCCAGTTGCGTATGTGTTGAATAAAGAATTTAAAATAGAAAAAGGTTTTATGACAACTATTCATTCATACACTTCTGACCAAAGATTATTAGACAATTCTCATAAAGATTTAAGACGAGCTAGATCTGCTGGTCAATCTATTGTGCCAACTTCTACAGGTGCTTCAAAATCCCTTGGTGAAATTATACCTGAACTAAAAGGAAAGCTTGAAGGTTTGGCAATGAGAGTACCAACTCCAAATGTCTCATTAGTAGATTTAGTTTTTAACTCGAAAAGTAAATTGTCTGTAAATAAAATTAACAACTCCTTTAAAAAAGCTTCAAAAAAAGAATTAAAAAATGTTCTTGAAACAACTAATGAAAAACTAGTTTCTATTGATTTCAACCACAATCCAAATTCTTCAATCGTGGATTTATCTTTAACTAATGTTGTCGGAGATAAAATGGGCAAAGTTTCGGCATGGTATGATAATGAATGGGGATTTGCATCAAGAATGTGTGATTTAGTAGAATATATTCATAAAGTTTAATTTTTAATGAATAATATTTTAAATCAAGACTTAATACTTAAAGATAAAAAAGTACTAATTAGAGTTGATTTAAATGTCCCAATGAAAAATGGAGCCATAACTGAAACTTCTAGAATAGAGAAAATAATACCAACAATAAAACTATTAATCGAAAAACAAGCAAAAATAATAGTTTTATCTCACATTGGTAGACCTAAAGGAAAAATTGTCCAAGGAATGTCTTTGGAACCAATTTCAAAAAAATTATCTCTTTTATTAAATAAAGAAATTTTGTTTAACAAAAATATAATAAATGAAAATACTATTTCTGAAGTAAACAAAATTCCAAATGGTTCTATAATGATGTTAGAAAATATCCGCTTTAATCAAGGAGAAGAATCAAATGACAGTAAATTTGCAAAAAAAATGTCAAATTTAGGTGATATATATATCAATGATGCCTTTTCATGCTCTCACAGATCTCATGCTTCTATTGAGGGAATTACAAAATATATACCTTCATATTTTGGTTTACAAATTACTGAGGAAATTAATGCTCTCAAAAAAATAACATCAGAAATAAAAAAGCCAGTTACACTTATTATTGGAGGTTCAAAAATTTCTACAAAAATTAAAATTATCAATAATTTAATAAAAAAATTTAATAATATAATTATTGTGGGTGGTATGGCTAACACAATGTTAAAGCATACTGGTTCAAAAGTAGGAAAATCAATATGTGAAAATGATTGCGAAGCTTTAATAAAAAAAATTTTAGAAAACTCAAACAAATATAATTGTCAAATTATATGCCCTGAAGATGTTGTGGTTTCAAAAAACCTTGAAAATAAAGGAAAAGATAAAAATATAAATGAAATTAATGATAATGAAATGATATTGGATATTGGCCCAAAAACAATTTCTTTAATCGAAAAAATAATTAATGATTCAAATACAGTATTATGGAATGGCCCAGCTGGATATTTTGAAAATCCATATTTTCAAAATGGTACGAAAAAAATTTTAGAAATAATTTCACAAAAAACAAAAAAAGATAAGATTTTTTCTGTAGCTGGTGGGGGAGAAACGGTTGCAGCAATAAACAAATTTAAAAAACTGGATTCATTTACATTTGTTTCAACTGCTGGTGGCGCTTTTTTAGAATACCTTGAAGGAAAAACTCTACCTGGTATAAAAGCTTTAAATCAAAATGTCTGAATTAAATAATATTGCATTAAAAATAATTGGAAACGGAAAAGGAATTCTAGCTGCTGATGAAAGCACTGGAACAATGACCAAAAGACTTGAAAATGTGAAAGTGAAATCTAGCTCTGAAAATAGATTAAAATTTAGACACACGCTCTTTTCTTCTAAAAGTATGACAACATGTATAGGAGGCGTGATCCTATATGACGAAACAATTAAACAAGAATTTGATTCTAGAAAAATTCCTAAAATAATTTCTGATAAAGGTGCCGTACCAGGAATTAAAGTAGATACTGGAGCAAAAAACTTAGCAAACTCTTCTGAAGAAAAAATCACAGAAGGTTTAGATGGTTTAAGAGATAGGCTAAAAGAATATTATAAACTTGGTGCTAGATTCACAAAGTGGAGAGGTGTATACATAATTTCAAATAATTACCCGAGTAAAATTGCTATTTCAACAAATGCACATGCGTTAGCCAGATATTCTGCATTGGCGCAGGAGGCTGGCATGGTTCCTATAGTAGAGCCAGAAGTTTTAATGGATGGCAATCATACTGCAGAAATTTGTTTAACAAAAACTTCAGAAGTGATTAAAAAATGTTTTGAAGAATTAATATTACAAAAAGTAGATTTAAAAGGAGTAATATTAAAACCAAACATGATATTGCCTGGGTCAAAATCTGATCAAAAAATATCAAGCGATGAAGTTGCCGAACTTACTCTCAAATGTTTAAATGAAAGCGTTCCAAATGAAATTCCTGGAATAGCTTTTTTATCTGGTGGACAAACTGAAATAGAAGCAACAAAAAATTTAGACACCATAAATAAAAAAAATAAATCAGCTTTTATAATGAGCTATTCATATGGTAGAGCCTTGCAGCAAAGTGCACTTAAATATTGGTCAAAAAATTTGGATGATGTCAATGGCACTCAGAATGTTTTTAATCATAGAGCTAATATGTGTAGCTTAGCCTCTCAAGGTAAATGGACTGAACAGGTTGAAAAAAAATAAAAAATTCATTTATTTAATTTCACCAAGAAAAATTAAAAGTAACATATTTTACGGTAACCTAGTTTCTGTTTTTAAATCAAAAAAAATATCATTTTTTCAATTAAGATTAAAAAAAGAAAGTTCAAAAAAAGTTATTAATATTGGAAAAAAGATTAATAAAATATGTAAAAGGTATAATGTTAAATTAATAATTAATGATAATCCTTTACTAGCAAAAAAAATTGATGCTGATGGATGTCATCTCGGACAGTCAGATTTAAAAGTCTTTGAAGCTAGAAAAATTTTAAAAAACAAGATAATTGGTGTTACCTGTCATAATTCTAAAAAATTAATTAAAAAAGCTATATATGATAAAGTAGATTATATAGCTTTAGGTGCGTTTTATCCTACTAAAACTAAGAAAGTTAAGTTCAGAGCTAAAATAAAACTTATAAAAGAAGCTAAAAAAATTACAAAAATTCCTATAGTCGCAATTGGAGGAATAAATTTAAGGAATTACAAAAAACTCTTATTGAATAAAGCTAACTTTTTAGCTATCTCAAGCTACATTTGGAATAATAAAAAATATAAACCATTAATGGCTACATTAAAATTAAAATGAAGATATCTGGAAACGAAATTAGAGTTGGTATGTTAATTGAACATAAAAATGATTTATGGCAAGTTCTAAAAACTCAACATGTAAAACCTGGAAAAGGAGGAGCTTTTGCACAGGTAGAAATGAAGAGCATGAACAAAAATACTAAGTTAAATGAGAGATTTAGATCTAGTGATACAGTCGAAAAAGCATCATTAGATGAAATAAAATTTAATTTTTTGTATGAAGACGAATCTGATTATTATTTTATAAATCAAAAATCTTTTGAACAAATTAATATTAAAAAAGATATTGTTGGTGAAAAAGGCAAAATGCTTAGTGAAAATTTAGAAGTTAATATAAGTTTTTATAATGATCGTCCTTTAACAGTCGATTTACCAAATCAAGTAACTTGCAAAATTGATAACACGGATGTGGCATTAAAAGGTCAAACTGTCTCCTCGTCTTATAAGCCTGCAACTTTAGATAACGGTATAAATATACAAGTTCCACCTTTTATTGAAAGTGGAGATACTATCATAGTTGATACAAGAACTATAGAATACGTTAAAAAAATTTAATTTAGCATGAACTCTATATCACCAAATCTTAATATTATGATTAAAGCAAGTGAAAAGGCTTCCAAAATTTTAATTAGGGACTTTGGAGAAATTGAAAAATTGCAAATATCAGTTAAAGGTCCTTCTGATTTTGTATCTAGTGCAGATACCAAGGCAGAAAAAATAATTATTAATGAACTAATGAAGGCTAAAAAAAACTATTCAATATTAAGCGAAGAAGATGGATCTAAAATAAATACAGATTCTAAAAATTTTTGGATTATAGATCCAATTGACGGTACTACAAATTTTTTACATGGAGTGCCTCATTTTGCAATTTCTATTGCTCTAAAAAGTGACAATGAAATTGTTTCAGGTGTAATTTACGATCCAATTAAAGATGAAATGTTTTACGCTGAAAAGAATAATGGCGCCTTTTTTAATAATCAAAGAATAAAAGTTTCAAAAAAGAAAGACATACAAAGTTGTCTATTTGGAACTGGGGGAAAAGAAAAAATAGAAACTGATCTAATAACTCGAAAATCTGGATCTGCGGCTTTAGATATGGCTTATGTAGCTGCTGGAAGATATGATGGCTATTTTCAAAATAATTTAAATTTATGGGATGTTGCCGCTGGAATAATAATTGTTAAAGAAGCTGGGGGAACAATTAATGAAATTAATTTATCAAAAAACGATAATATTAAAATAAGAGCTTCAAGCACTGCAATTAATGAAAAAATGTTGAAAAAACTAAAGAACTTTTAATTGTTTTCCTAAAATCATTTGCTATAAGTCACGATATGAAAAAAGGCATTCACCCAAACTATCATACTATTAAAGTTGAAATGACTGATGGTACGAAATTTGAAACGAGATCAACTTGGGGATCCGAAGGTGAGGTTTTAAAACTAGAGATTGACCCAAAATCCCATTCCGCTTGGACTGGCGGTAAACAAAAATTGTTGGATAAGGGTCGTGTAAGCAAATTTAATAAAAAATTCCAAAATTTTAGATCAGAAAAGAAAAATTAAATGTCAAATGCTCCACTAATGCCAATGGCTACTGCTGTTTGGTTGGTCGAAAATACAACCTTAACTTTTAAACAAATTGCTAATTTTTGTAATCTACATGAAGTAGAAATCCAAGGTATTGCTGATGGAGAAGTTGCTAAAGGAATAAAAGCATATAATCCTATTATCTCTGGCCAATTATCTAGAGAAGAAATTGAATTATCTTCAAAAGATGAAAATAGACCTTTAGAAATTAAAGATACAGATATTGAAATTTCTAGTGTAGGTGAAAAAATTAAAAAATATGTTCCATTGTCAAAAAGACAAGACAAACCAGATTCTGCATTATGGTTATTAAAACATCATCCTCAGTTAAAAGATTCACAAATTGCAAAATTAATTGGAATAACAAAAAATTCAGTAACTTCAATAAGAAATAAAAGTTACTGGAATTATAATAGCCTAAATCCTAAAGATCCTGTAGCTATGAGTTTATTTTCACAAAAAAATTTAATTGAAGCTATAGAAAAAGCCGAAAGAAGAATAAAAAGAGAAAAAAAAGAGAAAGAGAAAAAAAACAAGTAATATAAATAAAAAAATTAATGTATAAATTTAATAGACATCAAATTATTAAAGTGATAGTTACTCATTTTTTTGGAGGTGTTTATTAAAATAGAAGTTAAAGACAACAATGTTGAACAAGCTCTTAGAGTTCTCAAGAGAAAACTTCAGAGAGACGGATTCTTTAAAATTATAAAATTGAAGAATACATATGAAAAACCTTCAGAGAAAAAAAAAAGAATTCTTCAAGAAAATATTAAAAGAGTTAAAAAACTAAATAAACTTAAAAATAGAATTTAAACACCGCGGGGTGGAGCAGTCTGGTAGCTCGTCAGGCTCATAACCTGAAGGTCGCTGGTTCAAATCCAGCCCCCGCAACCAATTAAATCAAATAAGCATTTTTTATAATTCTTAGAAAAATAAAAAATAAACTGTAGAAATACAAAAATAACAAACTTTTTTTATTGGAAAAAAAATTTTTATAATTTAAATCTTTAAACAAAACAAAAATCATAATTAAAATTAAAGGTTCATAATATTTATGGTAGATCGTATTTTGTATATTTGAAATTATTGTTAAAAATATTATAAAAAAATTAATAATATTAATGTTTGAAAGATAAAGCAATATTGTTAATGAAAAAAAGCTAATTATAAAAAATAAGATGTTGCTATCAAATATTATTTGAGATGATTGAAAAATAACTCCACCACCAGTAAAATTTAATTGATAATTAAAAAAATAAAATAAAATTAAAGATCCTAATAAGATAAATATTAATTTATTTTTAAAAAATGAAATAAATTTTTTAAAATCAATTAAATAAAATAGTATTGGGATTAAATGAAAAAATATAATTGAACTTATAATTAAAATCTTATTTGAAAAATTAAAATTTAAACTAACAGGATTCACGTTTAATGAGCGTGTCGTTCCTGCTAAAATAAAATTTACATCTAAAACAAACAAATAATAAAGCATTGGTATAGAAGCAACTAAGTTGGCTAACATCAAATTTATAAATCTGTTTATTTTCATCTTCTTATAAAAAATAAAATAAAAATAAATTGAAAATAAAGAAAAATTTGGACTAATATAAGAAGCTAATACTAATGCAATAGAGCATAACCATGAATATTTGTAATTAAGTGAAATTAAAAATTTTAAAAAAAAATATATTGATAGAGTAAAAAAAATAAGACCAGGAAGTCTACTATCAGGCCAAATAGAAAGTGATCTAAATGTAGGGGAAAGAAAAATTACAAAGGCTAAAATTTGTAAGGTATATTTATTAATTTCTTTAAATTGTAATTTTAAACAATAATAAAATATAAAAATTAAACTTAAAGATAAATGTAAATGAATCAGTCTTATAACTTCAAAGTTTAGACCTAATTTTAAAAAAAAAGATAAAAATATTAAATATATTGGAGAATGTCTATGTCCATATTTTTCATATGATAATAAAGTATCATAAAAATTTGTAGAAAAATCTTTAATTGGAGGAAGGTTCACGCTCACCCAATCGTAATAAGAGCCATAGTTTAAATTTTCATTTAAAAAAAAACCTATAATTAATGAAATGTATAATAAAAAAAAAAATATAATATTTTTATAATCAGCCACTTTATTTTCTAAATTTTAAATTTAGATTTTTTACTATCAATTAAGAATGCTTTTACAGTCTCTGTTGTCAAAGTTTGAAAAGATTTACCAAAATTTTCAATTTTTTCTATTATTGTTGGAGGTATTGTAATTATATGACAACCTAATTGCTTTGCTTGAATATAATTATAAGGTTCTCTTACACTTGCCCACAAAATCTCCACATTCTTAAATTTTTTAGACAAAGCTATACTTTTCTTAATTTCTGGAACTGGATCTTTTCCAACGTCTCCTGCTCTTCCAGCAAATATTGAAATTATAACTTTTGATTTTTTATTAATTGACTTAAGAATTCTTTGAGTTTGTTTCGCTGTGTACACTGCAGTAATATTTAATTTTATATTTTTATTATTAAGTTCTTTAATTATTTTGCCCATAAAAACACCTTTTGAATTTACAACTGGTATTTTCACATAAACATTTTTTCCCCAAGTGTTAATCAGCAAAGCTTGCTTTTTTATACTTAAATGGTCATCTGCAAACACCTCGAGAGAGACAAATTTATTATGACAAATTTTAAGAACTTTTTTAGAGTAGGATTTGTAATCTCTTGCACCAGCTTTTCTCATTAAGCTTGGATTTGTTGTAAAACCTTTAACAATTTTTTTTTTATTGAATCTTCTAATTTTATCTAATTCCGCAATGTCACAAAAAATTTTTGTTTTCAATTTAAATCCTATAGATTATTAGTTATATCTTCTGTCATTTTTTTTGCATCCGCAAATAACATTAGTGTATTTTCCTTGTAAAATAGATCATTATCAATACCTGCATAGCCAGGAGATAAACTTCTTTTTAAAAATAAAACAGACTTACATTTTTCCACATCTAAAACTGGCATTCCATATATTGGACTTTGAGGATCTGTTTTTGCTGATGGGTTTGTCACATCGTTTGCGCCTATTACAAAAGCAACATCTGCATTGGAAAAGTCATTATTAATTTCTTCTAATTCAAAAACTTCATCGTAAGGAACATTTGCTTCTGCAAGCAAAACATTCATATGTCCAGGCATTCTTCCTGCAACTGGATGTATTGCATAAGAAACTTTAATATCATTTTTTTTAAGCCTATCCACCATTTCTCTTAATGCATGCTGTGCCTGCGCAACAGCCATTCCATAGCCTGGTACAATTATAACTGATGAAGCATTCTTCATTAAGAATGCTGCATCGTCTGCATTTCCACTTTTAACTGGTTTTTGTTCTTTGCTTTTAGATGAAAAAGATTGTTCTGTTCCTCCAAATCCTCCCAAAATTACACTAAAGAATGAACGGTTCATGCCTTTACACATTATATATGATAAAATTGCTCCAGATGATCCGACTAAAGCTCCAGTAATAATTAAAGCAGTATTTTCTAGAGTAAAACCAATTCCAGCTGCTGCCCAACCAGAGTATGAGTTTAACATCGAAATTACTACAGGCATATCTGCTCCACCAATTGGAATTATTAATAAAAATCCGATTAAAAAAGAAATGGCAATTAAAGTCCAAAATAAATTGGCAGATTGAGTAAAACACAGCAAATAAGTTAAAATTATTATTGAAATTAATATTAATGCATTAAGTAAATGTTGACCTTTAAATGTAATTGGAGAACCTGACATTATTCCTTGAAGTTTTAAAAAAGCGATAATTGACCCCGAAAATGTGATTGCACCAATGGATGCACCAATCGACATTTCAATTAAACTTGCAAGTTTAATATTTCCTAAAATTCCAAGATTAAAAGATTCAGGATTTAAAAATGCTGAAATAGCAACAAAAACTGCAGCCAAACCTACAAGACTGTGAAATCCAGCAACCAATTCTGGCATAGCAGTCATTGGTATTTTAAATGCTATAAAAGCTCCAACTGAGCCTCCTATTAATAAAATAATTAAAACATAAATAAAATCTGATGAAAAATTTCCAATAGATAAAAAAGTTACTATAATGGCAATTACCATTCCAAGAATTCCAAAAAAATTTCCTCTTCTTGATGTCTCCGGAGAAGATAGTCCTCTTAAAGCTAAAATAAACAGTACTCCTGAAATTAGATAAAATATTGCTGATAAATTTATAGACATGCCTATTTATCTTTCTTTTTCTTTTTATACATTTGGAGCATTCTTTGAGTTACCAAAAAACCACCAAAAATATTTATTGCAGCTAAAAAAATTCCCAAAAAACCAAAGATATTCGGAATGTCAAAAATGTTTTCTGAATTACCTGATAAACCAGCAATTATAGCTCCAACTATAATTACAGAAGAAATAGCATTTGTTACAGACATTAAAGGAGTGTGTAAAGATGGAGTAACACTCCATACCACGTAGTAACCAATAAAAATTGATAATATAAAAATACTAAATCTAAATATAAAGGGATCTATCTCCATAATATTATTTAATTATTGTTTTTGCAATAATTTCATCTTCTAAATTAATATTAACTTTTTTATTTTCTTTATCATAAAGATTTGAAACAAAATTAAATACATTTTTTGAGTACAAACTAGAAGATGAAACTGGTAGTTTGTTAAGAATATTTGCTTCACCTATAATTTTTATACCATTTTTATCTATAGCTTTGTCTGCTTCTGTATAAGCGGTATTTCCTCCTTGAGCTGCCGCCAAATCATAAATAACAGAACCAGGTTGCATATTATTTATCATGGACTCTTTAATGATTAAAGGTGCTTTCTTTCCTGGAATTAAAGCGGTACATATAACAATATCAATTTTTTTTAAAGTTTCACCTAGTAATTCTTCTTGTTTTTTTTTAAATTCTTCTGAAACTTCTTTTGCATATCCACCTTCAGTTTCTAAATTTTCTGATCCCTCAATCATTAAAAATTTACCTCCTAAACTTTCAACTTGCTCTTTAGAAGAGGTTCTAACATCTGTTGCAAATACAACCGCTCCCATTCTTTTAGCTGTTGCAATAGCTTGAAGCCCTGCAACTCCAGCGCCAACTACTAATACTTTTGCTGGCGGAATCGTTCCTGCGGCCGTCATCATCATTGGTATTACTTTTTTAAAATTTGAAAAGGAATCTATGACTGCTTTATATCCAGCTAGATTAGCTTGCGATGAAAGAACATCCATTGATTGTGCTCTTGTTATTCTTGGAAGTAATTCTAAAGAAAAAATATTAATATTTTTTTTTGATAAATTATTAATTTTATCCTTATTATTATAAGGATCAAATAGTCCAACTAATGTTTGGTTTTCTTTGACTAAAGAATTTTTATCATCTGATAATAAAGCTAGCTGAACAATTATATCGGATTTTTTAATTAATTCTTTTTCATCTTTAATAATATTTACACCTAATTCTTTATACTGATTATCATCATAACCCAAATGTAAACCATAATTTTCTACTAAAAAGACTTCAAGACCTAAACTAATATATTTTTTTGCAGTCTCGGGTGTTATAGAAATTCTTTTTTCAGATTTTTTATTTTCAGAAATTGAACAAATTTTCATAAAAAATTACACTAAGAAAATTCTCATCTGTATTAAAATTACTTCTGTCTTGCTTTGAACTTAGGATTTGTTTTATTAATTATATAAACTCTTCCTCTTCTTCTTACCAGTTTAGAGTTTAGATCTCTTTTTTTTAATGATTTTAATGAACTTTTAATTTTCATAATTTTTATAGCCTGGCAACGTCCTACTCTTCCATGTCTTAAGACAAAGTACCATCGGCGCAGAAGGGCTTGACTTCCGAGTTCGGTATGGGATCGGGTATTACACCTTCGCAATAATCACCAGGCAGAGAGTTTATATATAAAAAAAAAATATTGTAAATACTCAATTATTTTAACTTTTGCAGCTTTTAATAGCTTTTTAATATTTTAATTAATTTCTTTTAAATATGAATTGGATTAAATACAACTATATTTTTTTTATATCTACTGATGCAAAAAGTCACTTTAATTATTCCTGCAAAAGAAGAAGCAAATGCTTTGCCAATGGTACTTAATGAAATTTCTCAAAAAAAATTAGATCTCGATATAATTATCGTAATTGATAAAAAAGATAAAGAAACCTATGACGCTATTAAAAACTTTAAATGTAAAGTAATATTTCAATCTCAAAAAGGATATGGAAATGCAATTATTGAAGGAATTGCTGCATGTGAAACAAAATATTCTTGTATTTTTTATGCTGATGGATCAACTGATCCTCAATACATAAGTTTTATGAAGCAAAAACTAGAAAAAGAAGAACATGACTTTATTTTTGGTTCAAGATACGAAAAAAATGCCTACTCTCATGATGACAACTTTATAACAAAAATAGGAAACTTTTTTTTTACTTTTTTAGGCAATTTTTTAATGAAATTTAATATATCAGACATATTATTTACATACATATTTGCAAAAACAAAAAGTTTTAAATCACTAAATTTAAAATGCAATGATTATTGTTTATGCCTAGAAATTCCTTTTAAAATAAAACTAAATAAATTTAGTTACTCTTCTTTTCCATGTATCGAAAGAAAGAGATTTGCTGATAAAAAAAAAGTTAAAGCTTTTTCTGATGGAATGAAAATACTTATATTTTTTTTTAAAAATTATTTAAGTTTTATCAATAAGAAATAAACAATCTTTTATAAAATTTATCTCAATATTAGATATTTTAGTGGTGTGAAGTCCAATAACAAATCCTAATTTTTCTATTTTTTCAGCACCTTTAAATCTAATTTTTTTTGGATTTAATTTGTAAAGACTTGTAGCTGGTTGATTAACAAAAGAACCACTAATAACTGGTCTTGTTTGCAGTCCTCTTTTCTCTATTTCATTAATAAATTGTTTTCTTTTACTTTTGAATTTTGGATTTAAAATTATTGGAAATACCATATAACTAGGTTTCATTTTTAATGGTACTTCAATAAAGTGAAATTGATTTTTCCATCTTAAATCTTTCTTTAAAGAATCAATAATTTTTTTTCTATTTTCAATTCTAATCTTTTTGAATTTATCTAATTTTTTAAATTGATTTAAGGCTATTGCAGCTTGAATATCTAATGGTCTGACATTAAATCCTGAGTTAACAAAGATGTATCTAGGATCTAAATTGGGATATTTTTTAGATGTTTTTTTGTTTCTTGACCATCCATGTGATCTTAAAGATCTTAAAATATTATAATCTTCTTTGTCGTTACAAACAATCATGCCTCCTTCACCAGAAGTAATTGGATGTGAATAAAAAAATGAGAAAGTGCCAAAATCTCCATATGTCCCAAGATACTTATCATTATATTTGGCTCCTAGAGACTCGCAATTATCTTCAATTAAAATTATTTTTTTCTTTCTACAAAAATTTTTTAATCTTAAAATATCACATGAAAGTCCAAGAACATTTATAATCACTATTACTTTTGTTTTTAATGTAACATTTGAAATTATATCCTCAACGTTAACATTCAATGAAAGAGGATTTACATCAACAAATTTAACTTTTAATCCTGCTTGGACAAGTGGCCATAAAGATGTTGACCAACACAAAGACTGAATTATTGCATGATCACCTTTTTTAAATCTATTTTTTCTCATTGGATTACAAGAAGCAAAGGTAGCAATTAAATTGGCTGAAGAACCTGAATTGACCATTACCGCATATTTTGTTTTTAGTTTTTTTGCAAATTTTTTTTCAAAAATTTCCGTATGTTTATCCATCGTAATATATCCTGATTGAATAACCTGAGTTCCTTTTTTTAGATCAGATTTGTCCAAGCCATTTCTTAAAAGAGGATATCTATATTTTTTTTTTGAAAGTAATATTGAGTGATTAAATTTATTTTTTAATTGCATCAAATCTATTTACTAAACGATTTTTTTTTACTTAAAAAATTTTTAAGAGTTATATCAAAACCTTTTTTAAAATTATTTTTTGGTTTCCAGCCATATTTTCTAGCTAAAGTTATATCTAAAGATTTTATCGGCATTCCATCTGGTTTCTTTCTATTATGAATAATTTTAAGTTTGGTTTTCATATATTTCATTAAAAGTTTTGCATACCAGTTAATTTCAAAAACTTTTCCATTTCCTACATTTATAAATGGTTCTTTAATTTTTTTGTTCATAAAAAAAACTGCAGCTTCAGCAAAATCTTCTACAAACATTAATTCTCTCTTTACTTTGCCGCTTCCCCATATTTCTAAAGTTTTTAAATTTTTTGTTTTAGCATTATAAATTTTTTTAAGTAATGCAGGATAAAAATGAGAGTTATTTAAACTGTAATTGTCATTTGGACCATAAAGATTAGGTGGCATCAAACTTTTATAATTAAGTTTTAAAAATTGATTATAATATTCACACATTTTTAGTCCCGCAATCTTAGCGATAGCATAGCCTTCATTACTTTCTTCAAGTTTTCCTGTTAATAAATATTTTTCTTTCATGGGTTGTTTGGAATATTTTGGATAAATACAACTTGAGCCAAGGAAAATTAAATTTTTGGTTCCAGCTAAATAAGAACCATGAATAATATTGCTCTGAATTTGAATATTTTGATATATAAACTGATGTTTAAATTTTGAATTAAACATTATACCGCCAACTTTTGCAGCAGCTATAATTACCAAATGTGGCTTATGTCTCTTTAAAAATTTAAATGTTTGAGTTTGGTTTGTTAAATCAAGTTCTTTTCTTGGTTTTGTTAAAATATTTTTATAACCTTTTTCTATAAGTTTTCTTTTTATTGCAGAACCAACCATTCCATTGTGTCCTGCCAAAAATATTTTACTATTTTTAGTTAATTTCATTTTAATTTGAAAGATTTATATTCATATTCAATCATTTCTCTTATTAATGAATTAATTTTAATAGAAGGTTTCCATTTTAATTTTCTTCTAGCTTTTCTAGCATCTCCCAACAATGTGTTAACATCTAAAGGTCTAAAATAATTTTTGTCACATTCAATTATAGATTTACCTTTTTCATTATATCCTTTTTCTTGCGTCCCTTTACCTTTCCACTTAATTTTCATTTTCAACTCTTTTGCAGTTAAATTTATAAATTCTTTTATAGAATATTGAACTCCTGTAGCTATCACATAATCATCAGGTTTTTTTTGTTGAAGTATTTTCCACATTGCATAGCAATAGTCCTTTGCGTGACCCCAATCTCTACATGAGTTCAAATTCCCTAAAAAAAGTTTTTTTTGTTTTCCTTCTTTAATCCTGCATAATGCAGAAATGATTTTTTTTGTTACAAATGTTTCTCCTCTTCTTGGACTTTCGTGATTAAACAATATTCCATTACAGCCAAAAATATTATAAGCTTCTCTGTAATTTTTGGTAATCCAATGAGCATATAATTTAGCCACTCCATAGGGACTTAAAGGATAAAAATTAGTTTTTTCGTTTTGCGGTGTAGTTTGAACCTTGCCATACATTTCAGATGTTCCAGCTTGATAAAATTTACATTTTTTTTCTAGTTTATGAAATTTTATTGCCTCTAATATTCTAAGAGTTCCCAGGGCATCTGCATTTGCAGTATATTCAGGAACTTCAAATGAAACAGCCACATGAGATTGGGCAGCTAAATTATAAATCTCAGTAGGCTTTGTTAGTTTTATAATGCTTGAAACTGATGATGAGTCTGTAATATCACCATAATGTAATCTAAACTTGTAATTTTTCTCATGTGGATCTTGGTAAATATGATCAATTCTAAAAGTATTTATAGAAGATGATCTTCTCTTAACGCCGTGAACTATATAATTTTTTTTTAATAAAAGTTCTGCCAAGTATGATCCATCTTGACCAGTTATACCAAAGATAAGAGCTTTTTTATTTTTTTTCATAAAAAAATTTTTTACTTAACATAAAACAATATTTTTTTAATTCCTCTAAATTAAAAATTACATTTATTTTTTTTCTAAGTTTATCATTATTTAAGTAAAAACTTTTATTTTCCAACTTATTTCTTTCTCTAATTTTAAATTTTATGTATTTAAGCTTATCTTTATTGTATTTTAGCAGCCAGTTCACTATATTTGATAGCAAAACTTTCTTACCTAGTGAAACATTATATATTCCATTGGCGTTATTTTTAATTAGCTTGTGAATTATTTTGCTCAGTTGTTCTGCAGTTAAAAAATCTTTATAAATGTCATTATTTTTAAATATATATCCTTTGCTTATATTTTCAAAAAAAATATCTATGAATGTTTTATGTATTTTTCTTAAATTTCTTTTTGGTTTTTCACCAATAATATTTGAAACTCTCAATATAAGTAATTTTTTTTTTAGCAATTTTGTAATTTTATCTTCAGTAATACTCTTATTTTTTCCATAATTAGAAATAGGATTTATTTTATCTTTTTCCCTTATATTAGGTTTTGGAAAATAAACTTTTCTAGTGCTCAAAAAAATATATATTACACCGATCCTACATATTTTATTTACTATAAAAATATCTATATCATTTTTAATACTATATTTTTTTGATATG